>DAOVQH010000015.1 GCA_030628755.1 Candidatus Cloacimonadota bacterium
AACAAGGTCAATATCATAGTTCATTTCAAATTCGGGGATATGTTTGCGTATTTCGGCAGCGATCATTTCCGGTTCAAAGCTCATAGCAGCAACATTGAAAGCATTTCTGTGTTTCAATTTGGAAGGATCAGCTTCCATAATCTCTATTCCGGCACGAATACAATCCGGCATATACATCATATCCAGGTAAGTTCCGGGTTTTAAGTTACAGGTATATTTTTTATTTTTAATTGCTTCATAATAAATCTCAACTGCGTAATCCGTAGTTCCTCCACCGGGTAAAGTAACATTGGAAATAATACCAGGATAACGAACACCACGAGTGTCTATTCCATATTTTTGAAAGTAATAGTCACAGAGAAGTTCGCCAGCAACTTTAGTTACACCATAAATTGAATTCGGTCTCATAATTGTATCTTGAGGAGTATTATCATGTGGTGTTGAAAGACCGAATGCACCGATAGAACTGGGAGTGAAAACTGCAAACTTCAATTCACGGGCTATTTCCAGAATATTTATCAAGCCACCAACATTAATTTTCCAGGCAATTTGTGGTTGTGCTTCTCCAACAGCGGAAAGTAATGCTACAAGATTAAAAACAGTATCGATCTCATATTTTACGATCACCTGAACTAACTTGTGAGATTCTAAACAATCAATAATTTCATAAGGACCAGCTTTTCTAAATTCTTCATTAATATCTGTTCTGATATCTGAAGCTACAACATTTGAATTACCATAAATTTTTCGGAGAGCTGGAACAAGTTCAGAACCTATTTGACCGGCAGCACCCATTACTAAAATCTTCTTCAATCTATACCTCGATAATTATTTATAGTTTTGAAAGAAAAGAATAAAGGAGTTGTATTTTGTCAATTAGAAATTAGAAGTTGGAAAGTATAAATTTATTTATATTCTGTTTAAAGTGTAATTTTATGCCTTATTCTTATTTAATCATCTACTTTAAGAAAACATTTGACAATGAAAAAACAGATTAACAGCTTTGACAGGGAATTTATGCGATTATTAAATTATAAAAAAATAATTGGGAGATAATTTATGGGTAAAGGAGATAGAAAATCCAAGAAAGGTAAGATTTGGCGTGGAACACACGGTAAAAGAAGACCGAAAAGTGGAAAGAAGAAAAAATAATCTTAGTTATTCAACAGTGTTTTTACTGGCATTGTGAGAATGGTTATTTTTATTATTTTGTTTTTATTTCAAGCCAATTGTATTTTCAAACTTCCTTATCACTCCCCATTCCGCAACAACAAAGCCTTCACGTTTGAACTTTGGAATTTCAGGTCCCTGCAAAACAAGATTATTATCCTGTAATCCCTTTATAGTATAGATCAGTCGTAGGATATTATCTGGTTCCTTAGAAAATTGAAATTGTATGATCCGATCCAACTGCTCATTATATTGCGGATAAATCGCATAATAGGGGTAGTCTTTAAGAATTGGAATCCAATAGTCTGTGAAATCAATAATTTCTTGCCCGGTAAAACCTGTCTCAGCCAAATTTTTTGTGAAAAATGATTCCAGATCTTCCCTCTTAACAAGCCATCCTTGTTTATATTGGTAGAAATCGGGATGAATGCTTTCATAGAAAAGATAGGAATATTCATCATTTATCTTTCCTGAAGGATCAACGAACAAATCATTCCAACCTGAACCATAATCCGGAATGGAAGTAGTTACTTTTCCCCCATTAGGAAACGAAATTGAAATATTTATTTTAATGTTATCTGTCGGATACAGATAAATATTTGGTTTAAGATCCATTTCAAATATACTGATAAAATAATCATCGTAAAAACTCGTTACATTAAAATCCGAAAAGAACCACTCTTCGCAATACTCTTCCTCAATAATCTGATAATTCCCGAATCCCAGAGAATCACTCGAGAAATGACCGAATCTATTGGTTGTGATATTGCAGACTATATTAGAATCCTGCAATACATAAAATAGTTGATTAGGTAAAGGATAGTGATTTGTTGTGAACAGCGTTCCGCAAATCATACTGGAAGCAATTGGAGAAAAGCCATTGACGGCATCTATGATGATCGTATCCTGATAACTGCAGTGATAATATCTGGTAAAATAGTCTTCCTTTTCAGCCAAAATTATATAGTCGCGATCAATTTCATCTTCATCTTCCGTGGGTATCACTGGATAAAAAATATTCACATATTTACCAAGGGTACACTGTGAACCATCCAAAAGATCAAGTGTAACAAAAGTACTATCATCAATTTCATCCAATACTTCATTATGGATCAAATTGCTACCATCATACACATGCACCCAGGACCAAAGCCTATCTTCCGGATCAGTACTGCGGTTATCACATCCCAACATTACTACTATAATAACAAAGGTAACGATCCATTTTTTCATAGCAGTCTCCTCCCTTTTCAAAGAATTGGCAAATATGAAAACTAAAAACAATTTATATGTTTTTTCTATGAATGTAAGATATTTAGTCAAGAATAAATCTTTTCGTAATAGTTTTCTTCTTATCCAAATAAAAAAGGCGACCAGATATGATCGCCTTTTTTCATTAATTAATTTTACTTTTTCACAAGCATTAATTTAGCAAACATTCCATGTAATTTACCGATCAATTTAGCCAGATGTAAAGTTGAAAGCAGAAGAAGTGCACCCGCAACTGGTAATAATAGAAAAAGCCATTTGTGAGTATAAGCATCTGTTCCATTGATCTCCATTGGCAAATGAAATACCAGTTCCATGATCGGTGCTGCAATTAATGATAATGACACTATAAATAGAGTTATTATCAGAGTGAAATAGAAAATTCCCAAAGGCATTTGCAGTAGCATATAAACAAGCGCTTTCCACGTGATACCTGAAGAAACAAGAGCTTTGAATTTACCCCACCATCCCTTGTCTTTACTCATAAACATCGGTTTTCGCGGCATACGCATTCCCAGCAGAGCTTCTACAATTCGACCTTCCAACAGGGCAACACCTCTCACGGAAAGTAGGAAGAATCCGGCAAGCGGGAGACCGATGATAAAGATCAACAAAGGCAGTGAAATTGATAATCCGCAAACAGCCCACGTACCATAAATTATCCCTGTTAGAATGGAAATAAGCATATAAAGAGATGCTCCCCACGCTCCGGGATCAGCAATTATCAGGAGGAATTTTTTCCACCATGGACGCCTGTCAACCTTATCAGAAGGAGCAAGTATAGGTTTTAAATATTCATCCAGTTTTTTGTAATCTGCTGCTATTTCAGATGGATATCCATAACTCTCGATGGCTTGTGAAAGCGCTTCTTCTTCTGTAACTTCCTGCTTAGTATTCATGATGTTTTCCAAAGCTGTTCGGATATGTTCCTCAGCATCGGAAAGAGCATCCTGGATCAGAGCTCTATCGTTTCCTTTCAGTTCTCGTTTTAAAACAGATAAGAATTCATCTATGCTTTTATACATTTTCTCCTCCTATAATGTTGTCGATAAAGGTTTTGGTTTCATTCCAGATCTTTATCCATTCTGATAAAGTTTGCCTACCAGAATCATTGATTTTGTAATAACGTCTTGGCGGACCTGTAATTGAAGGATCTACATGGCTATCCAATAGACTCGCAGCAGCCAGGGAACGCAGTACAGGATAAAGTGCACCTTGCTTCATCATCGGAATATTCTCTCCTTTTCCCTCGATATTCTTTGCGATCTGATATCCATACATTGGTTCTTTTGCCTGGGTCAGCACACTCAATAGAACTAAAGAAACAATTCCTGAGTTCAATTCTTTCCTGAATTTTTTGTTAGGATCAATTGTTACAGTCAAATCTCGTTACCTCCTTATTTTTATTTGTTAACAACTTTTCATTACTGTTTGCTTCCCTATGCTAACAAGTTCCAACTATTATTAAGTTAATAATATGTCAAGAAAAAAATTATTTTCTCTTACTATATGGAATGGAGGGGTATGATTGATTTTCGGGGTGTTGTATTAATAGGGGTTTTATGGTTTTATGTTTCTAATTTCTAATTTCTTCTATTCCCACTCAATTGTTCCGGGTGGTTTGGTGATATCGTTGAAGATCCTGTTAACTCCTTTAACTCTTTAAGTATCGATTTTTTTATAAGAAAAGAGCAAAAAAATAGTTACTCAATTATTAAATTATTCCTTTGAATAACTATTAGAAATTTGTTTGGTAATTTTTTATTTGACATATAATTAATCTTTCCTTTTTAAAGTGCATGTTAGTAATTTAATCTGTTTATATTGTGTAATTTATTTTAAGCATTGCATATCTTTTGAGAATGAGGTTAGGTTTATATTAGAAATTTATTTAATAAATGAGGAAATTAATGACAGAAAAACGAAAAAGAAATTTGATTGAAAGAAACAAGAAAATAAAGGTTTTTGAGAAAAAATATAAAAAAACAAATATTTTATTTATGGATTTACAAAATCACTCTCCAGAATATCTGTATTTGAAGACATTATATTCTTATATATTATTACAAAACAAGAAAGATGATTTTGAATATCAAGTTCTAAAAATATTTAACAATAATTCAAATCAAGACCAAACAGCACTAATACCTTGTGAAACTTTCGAACAATTAGTTGATGAGAAAAGATATGAACAAATCAGGAGAAGTATTGAAGAAAAAATCAATGACTCAGATTTACCTGAACGAAACAAAACAAGTAAAATAATTAATGAATGTTTGTTTCTTTTATTAAACGAATTAACTGAAAATGCTATTATTCATGGTAAATCAAAATTTTCTTTTTATTGTTGCTATTTGATTAAAGAAGACAATTTAGAGTTTGATCAAACACCATATATTGAATTAATTATAGCTGACACAGGGAAAGGAATCTCTAAAACACTAGAAAAAAAATTACCGATTAATTACAAGATTGATTTTTCTCCTAGAAATAGAAATATAATTAGAAAATATGATAAAGTTTCAATATACTCATTAGATTTTTATTCCACTAGTGACAAAATCAGCAGAGCCAAAAGGATTAGAGAAATATGTGAATCTGCAAATATAATTGAACCAGAAAAAATTGCAACCGGATTATTTTGTTCATTGAATACTGTAAAAAATTTTAAAGGTAAATTACTTTTAAGAACGGGAACTTCTTTAATCTCACTTGACTTTTTTTCTAATCCTGGTTCATATATTTTTTTTCATAGTAAAGATTTTACTGATAAACAAATGGATTTTAGATTAAAATCATTGCAAGGAACAGTAATTAGTATTAAAATACCGATATTAGAAACTAATCCATATGAGATAGATACTATATATAGAAAGGGTGAATCATTTCTTGGTTATGATAACATTAAATGTTTAAATCCCATAATAGCAGAACCTAATATTTCTAAATCTAAAATTTTAGATAATAATTTTGAAAGCATTAGTAATATTGTAAAAGAAAATAATATTAACAAAACTACAATAATTGTACCAATATTTACTGATCAATTTACTAATAAAGAAATTGCGATCTTTATGGCATTTGCACAGATGCATAGCAATCAAAATATATTAATTATTATTCATTTACATAATTTTGAAGAGATTAAAGCAAGCGAATTTTATGAAAAATCTAATAAGATGTTATCTATAATAGTTGGCAATATAACTAATAATATCTTTTATAACGTTGGTATAGGTATCAAAGAAACATTTCCTCTAATAATAATAGAAAATAATTTTTCTCAAAAATTTAGTTTTGAAGAAGATTATATTATATCATTAAAAAAAGTATTAAATAATAAAATTAATAGTTTTCTAACAAATAGAATTAACAATAAACCATTTCTAATAACTGATAAATTTCTTTTGCAAAACAAATATTATTTGGATGAGTTTTATTTTTTCAATAAGCTTGAACCATTTGAAGAAATAACAAAGCTTATTGCGTATTATTTTTATAGTAAAATAATGAATAAACAAATTAATTTAGTAATAAACACTGAGCGAACCACAAGGAATATTGCTGAAGAGCTTTTAACTATAATGAATAAAAATAATAATTTAAATTCTAAATTAATTAATTCATATAATAGAAATGAACTATCACAATTAATCATCTCACAAAGTGAATCGTTCCAATGTGTTTTAATTACAGATGTAATTTGTACTGGGGATTCTTTAAAATCAATAATTGAGCAAATGAATTTGAGTCCAATCAAATACATTTGTACAATAGTTGATGCAAGAAAAAAAGAGTTTCAAAATACTACTTTTTCTTATAAATCCCGAAAAATTTTCGAACAGAAAATAAATATTATCCAAGTAATGGGCAATACCATTAACGTTTATAAAGATTACCCAGATTGGTGGGATAAAAATGAACGTATTTTATTAATAAATGTAAAAAAGGAAATTATTAATGCAGATACTATTCTACTAAGAAAAAACTTAATACAATTGGAGAAATATAATCTTACGGGGCATACCATTCATCTTTCGACACATTTTCTTGCTTGTGTTGATTTTAGAAATTATATAATTAAAGAAAAAAAGAAATTTATTAGTTGGTTTAATGACAGGTTAGACTCAATTAGAATCGAACATAATAAAGAACAAGCTATAATAGATAATAGTAATATTAAAGAAGCTAATATGCATTATCAAGAACATTATGCTTTTATCAAAAAGGAAATAAATTCAAATTTTGATTATAGCTATCTAGCTAATGCCCTCATTAATAAGGGCTTCAATAAAATTGATATAGAGGACTATAAAGAAATTAGTAATTATGTAGACGTAAATTTTTCTGCTAATAAAGAATTAGACTCTCTACATAAACCTAAAATAGTTATTTGTTTGTCTTTTATTGATGAAAAAGAAATAGAAGAAATCATAAATTGTTTGGAAAACTTTAATATAAAAGAAATATTCATTATTTCTGTTTTTTCCAAAACAGCCAATAGAAAAAGATATAGCTCGTTAAAAATCCAGAAATTTGGAAATATGATAGTCAAGCTTATCTTCTGGAAGGAATTAGAATTAGATACTTATTATGAATATGATTGTCCTGTTTGTAAGTACAAACAAAAGATTAATGAAACTAAAATGTATTTACAATCTAGAATAATCTATCTTGATTTGATTGATGATAATTTAAGAAATCAATATATTCAATTATTAGGTTCTAGGCTAAATTACTTTGATAATTTAATAAAAGAAAAATATGAAGTGTTTTCATTATATACAAATTCACTTGAGAATGATGTGCAAAGCAGAAAACGAATTGTAGATATGTTTCAAGGTAATGAAGACGAATCAAAAACTTTGTATGAAGTTGTAAATTTATTAAGTATCTCCGATAGTTTTAATAAAGAGAACTTAAAGAACATTTTGCATATTCATTATCCAGAATTTAGAGCAAGATATAGAATAATAAAAGAAAAAAATGTACTTAGTTACTTATTTCTACTTATGAAAATCGATACGCTACAATTTGAAGATCGAATAAGAAAGGAACTCCCAAAAATTGATGATTATTCGAAATTCTTTGATTATTGTATATTATTGTTATTTTATGAAAACTATATTTCATTCCCTAATTTAACAAAAACTGGTTATAATAAACTTCTAAATTTAACTTTTAAATTAGATTATAAGACAATAAAATACAATAAACCACTTTTTTCTAATGAACCTCCATTAAATACAATATTTTCAAGTGTTCATAGATCTGCTCGTGATTTCAAAAACGAAGTAGAATTGCTAGAAAGTGATGAAATTGATTACTTGAAATTGGGAAGAATATATAATTATTATAAAGAAGAATTATTATTACCATATTATGATTTACGACTTACAAGATATTACCAAGAATTAAGTAAAAGCTTTTCTGAGTTTTCTGATTTTATCTATGAAATGCGTGGAATTATGGACAGCGTATTACAAGCTAAAATTGATTTGGAATATGGGAAAATTGACAAAGGAAATCGTATTTTTCTTAATAAATTGAAGCAAGATTTGGGTAGATCCTATGAACTATGTGATAAACTTGAAGAATATATCATTAACAATTTCATGACACGGATTAATGAATTGCCTAAGTTAATAAGTTGGGAATTGAAGATTAAGAACGAAAGAAAAGAAATAAAAATACTTTTAGATCCCGAGTCTAAAAATGATAGTTCAAAATATCTATTTTTTAACCAATATTATTTGATAAACAATATTGCTCAAAATGTTATATTTGAGAATTGGAGTAAATATGGTTCAATTGATAATAATTATGAAATAACTGGTATTAATGAAGAAGAGTATTACAAATTGTCGTTCAAGGATGACTTAACAAAGATCAAATATGAAGTTTTTGAATCTAGTGATGGGGGGTTCCGGAAATTAAGAGAGAGATGTAAGATTTTTCATACAAAATTATCCTTTATTGAATGTGAAGGCAATCATATTGAGTTAAGAATACATAAGTTTAAATTCGTATAGTAAAGGAGGAGTAATGAAGAAAATATTGATTATTGATGATAAGAATTTTCTCGATATTTTAGAGCATGCATTCAAAAAATTAAATATGAAAAATTATAAATTTTATCAAGAATGGATAACTTATCCAACAAAAGATATTGAGGAAGTTCTATTAAAAAGGATAAAAGGAAGTACAAATTATAATATAAATGAGATCGATTTAATTTATTTGGATTTAGAATTTGAAATTGATGAAATCCAAAAAGATAATATCACTACTAAGGATTTGCTTGGTGCAGAAGGATTTTTACCAATGTTACGAAAAAATTTTCCTTGGATACCAATAATTGCTTTCTCAAAATTTTTTAGAACTTTCTTAGAAATCTCACTAACTGCTAGTTATCCATTTGATGGGATTCTACCTAAAGACTGTATTATAAACATTTTAAAGGAAGGTCTTAATTTAAAATTTATTTCTGAACAGGATATTATTCAGTTACATAGAAGAGCTGAACTTAATACTTTTTATAGAATTTTAAGTACTAACATTAAAACTGATACCCTTTTAAAGGATAATAATATTTTTGGCACAGAAGATGTAAATAAAAGATTCAAAGAAATAAATAAATTGTTGAAATACTGTTTTTATTTTGCCAAGGAGATTAAACTAATTCCAATAAAAAGTGGATATTCAGGAGCTGAAACATATAAATTAAGGACAAAAAAAAATGATTTTTTTAGTTATTGGTTTATTAAAATATCTAAGGATAAAGTTAAACTACAAAAAGAAATAGACGCACATAATTCTCTTATTATTAATGGAATAGGCTATGGATTATCACTACCACTATTATACAACATTGTTGTTGCCTTCGGTAAAACATCATGTATAATTTATCAATATGCTTCGGAAGCAATAAATGGAAATGAACTTTATGTACAGCTAAAAAATGATCAAAACGGATCACAAAATTTTATTAATAAAATTAAAAACCTTTTAGATACTTATTATAGTAAATACAATATAATATCGAAGTCAGATTCAATTGATCAACTAATAAATAATATTTTAAATTTTACTGATATAATTAACAGAATTGAAGATATTGATATTAAAGACAAAGTAAAAATAATTATCAATAAGTTGTTAGAATTAGATTTGAAACCAATAAAATACAATGAATGTTTTGTACATGGAGATTTACATCTAGGTAACATGATGTTTGGTAGAACTGATGTTCTAATAGACTTTGCAAATGCAAAAAAGTTTCCAATAGCTTTTGACATTGCAAAATTAGCATTCAATTTTCTTCTGAATAATGAAAATCTAAGAGAAAATGAATTCCCTTCAATAAACAAAAAAACCGAATTGAGTAAATTGTTGAGTCCCTTGATAAAAGAGTTTCTTGTTGAATCTGATGATGAAATTCTATTTAATTTATGTTTATTATATGAGATGATAAAATACTTTACTTATCAGAAGATTGATAAATCTTTTCATGATTGGATAAATCAAATTATTTATAGAATTGCTGATAAAAAAACTTTAAAAAGTAATCTTAACAAATTCTTAAAATCAAATAAATAAATTTTATGAAATTTACAAAAGTTGAAATTTGAGTTATTTCCAAATAATCACAAATATTTATTCAAGGTAATTATTTAATATCAACTTCACAATGGAATTTAGTGAATATAAATCACTTCCAAAAAGCATTGAAGAAAAGATTCTAAAGGAAAGAGGGAAATAAATTTGAAGTAAAATATCTGTGATTTTTTTATATTTTTATGACTTCGTTGCTTTGCAATAACACCCCAGTTATAACAACGGGGCAAGCGGTTATTGCACTCCATAGCAACTACAAATCACTCCCACTCAATAGTTCCGGGTGGTTTAGTCGTAATATCGTAGAAAATATCACCAATGTTCGTTCTGCTTTGAACTTCCGAAATGATTTCTTTCAAATAGCTGAAATCCATTTCATAAAAATCTGCGTGACCGATCGAGAGAATTCCAGTATATCCAGCAAGTAGATTTAGAGAGATCGATAAAATGATATAAATCCCAATGAAAATTAAAATATGAAGAAGATATGTCATGTTATACTCATTCCTTTTTTAAAAGACAAAAATAGATCCAGGATTTCCTTTTGAGTATCAATATCATTTGAGTTAAGTTTCAAAATAATTGGAGAATATTCGTCATTAAACTTATTCAGAAATTCATTAACTATATTTTGTTCTTGAGAAGATAAAATTTCAGATAGATCTTTCCCTAAAAGATAAGCTCCACTCTTTTCATAAGATATTTCCAGCTCACCAACGATATCAAATCTCCGCTCACTGATACTGGATTCTTCATAATGTTTCAAGCAATATGTTATATCTTCTAAATCTTTAGTTAGTTCACGATCTGAATAAGCTAAAATTTTTGAATAAACAAAAAGAGATAGAGGAATTATGGGAATAGATAATTTTTCTGAAACATTTTCTGATTGTGCATAAATAAACAGTTTATCAAATCCTGTAACATTGATTTTATTTTGAGTTTCTGGAAATGTTAAATAACCTTCTTTAACTAGTTTTTCATTATAGGGAATAATATCAACCATGTAATTGTTATAAAAAAATCTATGCTCCGGATTATTATTTTTTTGCATAAATCCAATATTATAAAGTAATTGTTTAAGTTCTTTGAAAGATCTCCAATCTTTTATCAAAACAGTAAAATCTAAATCTTTTGTTGGTCTTATTCCAAAATTTGTACCATTTTTTTCTTTTAAATCGATAAGTATAAGCGGAACTGTTGCACCAATAAGAACAAAATTTATATTTTCCTTTTTAAAAAAATCAGATAACATTTGAAATATATGAATCAATTCCTGCGCAAGTTCCATATTTTTTAAAAAACCCTCTTACCAGTGGAATAAAAGAATTAGAATAAATCCTTGAGATATTGATTATATATAATCTCCGCAGTTTCTAATTCCCTATCACCACCTTGATAAATTAATTCTGCATAGATAAGTAATGGATGTGCTATATTTTCCCCATTATACTTAAATATAATTTCATCAGAAAATAAATTAAATAATCTTAAATTATAATCCTCTGCAGGGAGAAGTCTAAGTTTGTTTGTTACTTTAGCTACCTCATTTTCAGTAATGAAAATATCCATTATTTTAGCTTGATAATATTGAGTTAACATTTCAGCTCCAAATCCACCGGTAAAAACAGATTTTAAGTTGCTAATTTTAAGAATATCTACTGCTTGTTGCCACATTGTTGGAGAAATCCTGTAAGTTCCAAGCAAGAGTTTTGGTCGTAACCGCTCTCCATAATTCTCAAGCCATTTATCAAATAATTTTTTCTTCTCATTGAATTTATATTTGCTTTTAGCTGTTTCCAGAACATATCCCCTACTCTTTAATTCTTTCATGATTGTGGACGTTCTACCTAATGAATTACCGGAAATCCTGGCTAATTCACGAAGAGAAAGATTTAATGCCTTTTCCCTTGTTAATAATAATAATAATAACTGTAATCCTTTAGGTTGAAAAATTGCTGTTACTTCTTTTTCTTTTTGTATTCTTAATTTATTCCCCTGCACATCGATATAAAGATGATTGGGAGCATGAATAAAAATGTTACCCTGACAATCGATAAAATTCACATTATGATTTTTCAAATCTTCTGCAATTGATGGATTTACATATTCAGCAAATAAAATGAAGGTTTCATTATTATTGTTTTGATTCTTAATTAATTGTTCCGGAATAGGTCGTTTGACTATTCCCTTGATTTCATAAACGAAAAATAGCTTTCCTTTACCGGTAATAACTTCTAATAAACCATCGATTCTGCGGTTATTATCATTTATTTCAGTTTTTTTTACTTTTATATCTTTTATAGGAAGCAAAGACCGAAATCTCTCGATACATTGATGCAAAATTTCATTTTCTTTTTTCATCTTCAAATCCACCCGTTCAACAAATTCCAATGTTCAATCGGACTGAACATGCCTAATTATTGAACACAGTTTGAGGAGTCAAGAAATATTTAATCGACCTCACCCTGGCCCTCTCCTTCAAGGCGAGGGAGTAAATTCTCGGTGTATTTCGGTGTTCTCGGTGGTTAATTTTTTTCTTTGTCCTTCGCGGCTAAACACTTACCTTCCTCACCTTCTTCCCGAAGAACCCCTGCGGACGGAACAGCAGAAAGATTAAAAGTATCCCAAACGCAATTGCATTCTGCCACTGTGAACTGATATACCACACACCGAAATTTTGAGCAAAACCAAGAAGTAAAGAACCGCATATAATTCCAGGGATGCTGTTCATTCACACACCATTTAAAGTCTCAAATTCTTAATTTTCTTCTACTCCCACTCAATAGTTCCCGGTGGTTTGGTTGTAATATCGTAGAAAATAAAACCGACATTTTCTTTGCTTTGAACTTCAGAGATAATATTTTCTAAATAACTGAAATCCATTTCATAGACGCTGGCAGACATCGCATCCTGCGAGCAAACAGGTCGCATAACATAACATAACTTGCCTTCAGTATTTCTTATTGGTAATTGCACAACCGGCATTTGCCAGACATCTTTTATATCGTCCGTTTTTTTTCGTAAAATTGCATCAACTTTCCTCAGTTCATCCAGGTTTTGTTTTTCTAAAAATAGTTTTTCCAGATGTAAATCATCAATAGGTTCCAAAGAGAAAATAAGCCTGTTTACCGTTTTTAATCTATTTATTACTTTAGAAGAACACTCATTGATTATTTTCCAGGATTTGCTCGCACCTTCTTTAAACCAAACAACTGCGGGATGATGATAAGTTCGGAAATCTCCTTGAACTCCCACACTTTTAACAGGAAGAATTTTACCCTGTATATTGAATTCCGAGAGAATCTCGTTCATATATTTTTCTTCTTTTGTGTAATCATCTTGCGGTTTGGTAACATCCGGGCAAATAACTCTGATAGCCAATCCAGGACCAGGGAATGGATGTCTATTTACCAGTTTTTCAGGAAGACCAAGTTCTTTTCCAAGTTTACGAACTTCATCTTTATACAGCTCTTTTATCGGCTCGATTATCTTTCCTTCGGCAATCAGCTTTTCTATCTCATCAACCCGATTGTGATGCGTTTTGATCTTAGCAGATTTATCGGTAGCACCGCTTTCGATAGTATCAGGATAGATAGTACCCTGCACCAACATCCAATCGGTATTCTGTTCAAGTTTGGAAAGTTCTTTATTGGCAATATCCACAAATAATTTTCCGATTATCAAGCGTTTCTGTTCAGGATCAACAATTCCTTCCAGTTCTTTTAAATATTGTTCTTCTGCATTTATTATTTTTATATTTTTAAAACCGAGTCTATCAAAGTGTTCCATTATTTCGGAAGATTCGTTCAATCTCATGAATCCGGTATCAATGTGGATGGAATATACATTTTCGTTCCCAACTGCCTGAATACAAAGTTCAAGAGTAACCAAAGAATCGACTCCACCAGAAAGAAGTAGAACCAATTTCCTGTTCTTTACTTTTTCTCGGATTTTATTTATCAATTGCTGTTTGAAGCTCTTCACCTTCCAATTTAGCTCATTCGTACATTGAGCAACAAAATTTTCCAACATTTTCATCCCGTTCTTGGTGTGTGTAACTTCCGGGTGGAATTGAGTTCCAAAAAATCTCTTATCGGTGGATTCATATGAAGCTATTCTAATCGAACTAGAGGATGCGGTAACTCTAAAGTTTTCAGGAAGTATAGAAATATGGTCACCGTGGCTCATCCAGACTTTTTGTTCTTTTTCCAATCCATTAAAAAGAACTGCATCGGTTTGGCAGGTTATACTCGTGAAGCCATACTCCTTGTTCTCACCGCTCTCGATCTTTCCTCCCAGAATGGAAGCAAGTAACTGATGACCATAACATATTCCCAGAATTGGGATTTTTATTTTTTTAAAATCCAAATTGATTCTATAAGCATCTTGAGCATTAACAGATTGAGGACCTCCAGAAAGAATAATGCCAACAATACTTTCAGAAAGCTGGAATTTTTCTGGTTGGAATATCTCGCTGAAAATTCCCAGGTCGCGGATTCTACGCGCGATGAGATGAGTATATTGTCCACCAAAATCAATTATTGCTATTTTTTGCATAAAAATCCTTTAACCACGGAGCTCACCGAGGACACAGAGAAAAGAGAGAATTAGTTTTTTCCTCCGTGCTCACCTCAGTTGGTTCAATCGTCCCGATTGAACCATACATTTTCTTGATAACCGTCTCGATTCTCCTGTCAGACCGGGACGGTCTACCTCAAACATTTCATTCAACCGGGACGGTTGAACGAACAAAAGTCATCCATTTTATTCTCCGTGTGCTCTGTGGTTAATATTTTCTTCAAACACTCGCTGTAAAACTCGTGCTCAACAGCCAGTCCTCTTTTTTCCACTTCTTCAAGGGTTTTAGCACCTTTTAAATCTACTTCTCGTTTAGCAATTACCTGTCCGGTATCAAGACCTTCATCTATAAAATGAACTGTTATCTTTGTAGATTCAAGTTTATTCTCAAAAGCCCATTCATAACCGTGTAAGCCTTGATGCAGAGCAGTATCTGCAGGATGGATATTAATGATTCTGTTTCTAAACCTCTGAACAACATCTGGGCTGATGATTTTCATATAACCAGCAAGGATAATATAATCTGGATCTAAAGAGTCTAAATACTCGTACAGAAGCGCATTATAAGTTGAACGTTTCCTCCCTTTGGATTCGATAACTTTTGTAGAGATTCCCAAGCTTTTCGCAATTTCGAGTCCGGGAGCATTAATCTTATTGGAGAAAACCACAATAACATCGCAAAGGTCTTTCAGTATTCCGTTTTGCACATTTTCCACGATTGCTTTCATATTGCTGCCACGACCGGAGATAAGGATTGCTATTTTTTTCTTCATATTTAACATTTTCCATTTTAATCAAAATCATCAAGCCATCCAGCAGATTTTATCAATTTCTTTTTGAAAAACCTACTACTATTTTTTTTATCTTTAGCTTGATGATATTTAAAATAAATTTCATCATTCATAATTCCTAATATTTCAATCTTCCCAGTTTTATGAGACATAACATATTTAAATCTTTTACTATGCCCATTTAACATTTTTTTTGCTTCTTCAATAATTTTATACCCTTTATAAAGTGGTAACTGAAATGAATTTTTCACTCTTTTAACTGGTCTGCATTGAAAGATATAGTAAGGATTCACTCCTATAGAAACTAATTTGTTTTGTAGTTTTGAGAGAATTTCTGGTGAATCGTTAACACCTTTCAGCAAAACAGTTTGACTGTTTAAAATAATACCGGAATCAATTAGTTTGTTAACAACAATTTGTAATTCTTTCGTAATTTCTTTAGGGTGTTCTACTTGTAGTACAATATAAATCTTCTTCTTACGTTTAGAATATTTTTTTAATATCACTATAAGTTCTTCATCCAGTAGAAATCTATTGGGAAAATATACTGGTATTTTAGTACCAAATCTAATAAAATCCAAACTAGGTATATCAGTAAGTTTTTCTAAAAAATCTGCAATAATTTTTGTTGAGAGCATAAAAGGATCACCACCACTTATGAGCACATTATTTATTTCCTTGTGATTTTCAATATATCTTATTGCTCTACTCAGGTTTTGAAGGATTTCTTCTTTTGATAATCCAATCATTCTCTTTCTGAAACAAAATCTACAATAACTCGCACATTTATGAGTAGCAAGAAGCAAACCTGTTTGAGAATATTTATGTTGAAATCCAAGGAATTTTGTATTACTTTTCTCATCACTTGTATCGTAAGAACCTGTTAGATTTAATTCCTCTAACGAAGGTATAATCATTTTTTTTAGAGGGTCCTCAGGATCTTCAAAATTTATAAGTGAAAGATAAAACTTAGAAACACTCATAGGATGCCTTTTAACAATCTTTTTAAGTAATATACATTCTCTTTTAGAGATATAAAAGTATTTTTTCAAATCGTTAATATTATTAATGTTACTTTTTAATTCTTTCTGCCATGTCATTTTTTAAGCTCCAAATTTTAATTTTCTTCGCCCGATATCTTTCCTGAAAAACATA
>DAOVQH010000168.1 GCA_030628755.1 Candidatus Cloacimonadota bacterium
TGGCAGCACAGGGACAGACAACCATCTCGAGGATATACCACATTGACAGAGGCTACGAGCGAATAGAAGAAAAACTCCAGAAACTTGGAGCAAATATAAAAAGAGTTCGAGGATAGTCTTCATATATGAAAATCGCTGTTGCCATGTCTGGCGGAGTGGATAGCTCTGTTACTGCTGTAATTCTTCAGAGAAGAGGTCATGATATTATCGGTGTTACGATGCGCCATTATAATTATGCTGGCTATGGATTTTCTAAAGATGAAAGTATCGAAGCTGATATAAAAGATGCTGCAAAAGTATGTAATAAACTCGGAATTCCTCACCATGTCATCGATACATCAAAAGAGTTCAAAAAAATTATTGAAGAAAATTTCATTTCCGAATATTCAAAAGGTAGAACACCCAACCCCTGCACACTTTGTAATCCAACTATCAAATGGGGAAGTTTCCTTGATAAAGTTTTGGAATTGGGAGTGAAAAAATTCGCTACCGGACATTATGTTAACCTTCGATATGAAAAAGGAACATACAATATTTACAAAGCTTCCGATTTTAACAAAGACCAATCCTATATGCTCTGGGCATTGAACCAGAAACAGTTGTCAAAAACACTGTTCCCGCTTGCAAATCATTCAAAATCCGAAGTTAGAAAAATCGCATTACAAATGAAACTACCTGTTCACGAAAAAGACGAAAGCCAGGAAATTTGCTTCATCAAAGGGCATTATGAGGATTACTTAAAAAATCATCTAAAATTAAAGAGAGGAAAGGTAGTTCTACCAAATGGAAAGGAAATCGGTGAACACCGGGGATTACCTCTCTATACTATCGGGCAGAGAAAAGGACTCAACACTCCCTGGCATTCTCCTTTGTATGTTCTGCAATTAGATTTAAAAACTAATAATGTTGTGGTAACTGACAATCCTGATGATTTGCTATCAAGAACATTTTCAGTTGAAGAATTAAACTGGCTTTCTGATAATTTGCCGGATAAAATCGATGATCTGTCTGTTCAAATTCGCTATAATAGTAAACCCTTCCCTGTTGAAAAAGTTATAGAACAGGATAAAATTATAAAAGTAATTCTTAAAAATCCTGCTCGTGCAATTACACCTGGGCAATCTGCGGTGTTTTATAAACAAGATTTGCTTTTAGGTGGAGGTATAATTCGATAAATTTTATTATCTGTTTACATCATTTATTTCAGTATAAATCAATGAAAAAAAAGGAAAATGTATGAAAAAAATTCACCTGATAGTAGGCGCCAGACCGAATTTCATGAAAATAGCACCTCTTCACAAAGAGTTTCAAAAATATCCTGATAAGTTCGATATTAAGTTGATCCACACAGGTCAGCATTACGATGAAAGAATGAGCAAATTCTTCTTTGATGACCTGCAAATGCCTGTTCCAGATGAATACCTGGAAGTTGGCTCTGGCACACACGGAGAGCAGACAGCAAAGATAATGGAACGTTACGAAAAAGTACTATTAAATGATAAACCAGACCTGGTCATTGTAGCCGGTGATGTAAACAGCACTGCTGCTTGTGCTATCGATGCTGTGAAACTGCATATTCCTGTGGCTCACCTTGAAGCTGGACTGCGCAGCTATAATCGCTCCATGCCGGAAGAAATTAATCGTATTCTCACAGATTCTATTTCCGAATACCTGCTCACTCCTTCTCCTGATGCAGACAAAAACCTCCTGGATGAAGGAATCGCAAAAAACAAAATCTACTTCGTGGGAAATATTATGATAGATTCCTTGATCCAGTATAAAGAGAAAGCTGAAAAATCCAGAATACTTGAAAAATACAATTTGTACCCTTCAGAATTCGTTTTGATAACTCTACACCGCCCTTCCAATGTAGATAAAGAAAAAGGACTTCTTACAATTCTAAATGCTTTTGAAGAAATCTCAAAATCGATAAAACTGGTATTCCCCATCCATCCCCGAACTACTAAACAGATAAAAGCCTTTGGATTTGAAGAAAAAACAGAAAAAATGGAAAATCTGCTTCTTACCCCACCTATAGGTTACTACGACTTCCTGAAACTACAGATGGAAGCGAAGTTCATCCTCACAGATTCCGGTGGCATCCAGGAAGAATCAACTTTTTTCGGAGTGCCCTGTTTGACATTACGACCCCAAACGGAAAGACCGATAACTATCACGGAAGGAACCAATAAACTGGTAAAACTGGAAACTGAAGATATCGTTAGAGAAGCCCATTATATCCTGAAGGGAAATATCAAAAAAGGAAAAGTCCCCAAATACTGGGATGGAAAAACTGCAGAAAGAATAGTGAAAATATTCAGAGAAAAATAACTTGGTTTTTTTTATGAGAAAAGAATATGATTTTTCAAAGTCCCATAAGAATCCTTATGGGAAATATCTGAAAAAACAGGTAACCCTTAGATTGGGAATTGATGTAATAGAATATTTCAAGAAATTATCTAAAGAAACAGGAGTACCCTATCAGAACCTTATTAATCTCTATCTTCAAGATTGTGCCCATTCTCAAAAGAAATTGAACTGGACATCCTGAGATTTTTTTCTTGATTACTTTAGCACAAGAATTAAAAATAGCTATGTGAAACATTGAAATTTATAAGTGATTATATAAAAATGAGTTCTGCAAAATAGAGTGTTTTTCACCTCACCTTCAGTCTTCGATCCGATAAATCGGACTACGACTTGACAGGCAATCCTCTCTGGCTGTTGCCGGAGAGGAAGTTTTTGTTCTCCTTCTCCTCGACTTGTCCGGCTTTCGACGGATAGGAGAAGGTCGGGATGAGGTGGATAAAAAAATAAAAGGAGGTTATCATGCCAATAAAAAAACTGAAGGATTTTTTGAACAGCCACAAAGTAAAATATGTGACCATCAAACATTCAACTGCTTATACCACCCAGGAAATTGCAGCTTCTGCACACATCCCGGGAAAAGAAATGGCAAAAACAGTAATAATTAAAGTGGACGGTAAAATGGCTATGGCTGTTCTTCCTGCTTCAAACAAAATAAATTTTGCTCTTTTGAAGAAGACTATTGGAGCAAAAGACATCCAACTTGCCAGCGAACAGGAATTTGAATATACATTTCCCCAGTGTGATGTTGGTGCTATGCCACCCTTTGGGAATCTTTATGATATGGAAGTGTATGTAGCAGAAAGTTTATCCAAAGAAGAAGAAATTGCTTTCAATGCTGGTTCCCATTCGGAATTAATGAAAGTAGCATACAAAGACTTTGAACGACTGGTTAATCCGAAGATAGTCAAATTCTCGTCACAATAATTAAAGCAGACATTATAAATAGAACTAATCGTTTATTGTTTTGCTTTGTATTGATGCAACTGGTTCATAGGTTAAATTAGAGTTTAGGTAGAAAATATTGAAATAAATTTCATTAAAACTCAATCACAAGTCCCTTTCTTTCTGTTTTCTTTTTCTCCCTTCTTACTGTATTTTTAATTTGACATACTAAAAATGATTTTATTTTCTTCTCATAATTTGTTAAAAGAATAAAAATGGTAACTGTTCACGTGTTGAGAAGTTCATGGTTGAAAGGTTCTGGGTTAGTGAAGGTTAAAGAGAAAGGTAACCCTTAACGAAGAACCTCTGAACACTTACAAAAATTATTATAAGGAGTATAATATGGATACTGTCTCAATTCTACCAGCAAAAAGCATCGGCAGGAATTTTATTCCTGCTGAGTACCTTCAAGATGGAAAAGATGAGTATTATTATCGCAATATACAGAATCCAAAGTCAAAAGCAGAATGGCGACATCTACGGTCAGATGAAGTAAACAGGCTTATAAAAAATAACAATAAGTCTAACAACTGGGAAGAAATACTCGTTACAGATCAATTTGATCCCGGGCAGATAAAAGATTCAGAATTTTTAGGACTTGTACGAATTGGCAGTGTACGAAATATAATTCTTGAACATCACGAGCTTAAGTTGCCTGTAGGCATTACAAACAGCACTATTATTTCTTGCGATATAGGAGATGATGTGGCAATTCACCATGTTCGATATTTATCACATTACATTATAGGAAATCGCTGTATACTTTCAAATATCGACGAAGTGCATATAACTAATCATGCAAAATTCGGCAATGGAATTATCAAAGAAGGTGAACAGGAAAAAGTGCGTATCTGGCTGGACCTGATGAATGAAACCGGTTGTCGTAAGATTTTACCTTTTGATGGTATGATAACTGCTGATGCTTATATTTGGGCAAAATATCGCGATGATGTAGCCTTGCAAGAAAGACTAAAAGAGATTACGCAAAATAGTTTTGATTCTCATCGTGGTTATTACGGTTCGATAGGAAATCAGTGTGTGATAAAGAATTCTCGTATTCTCAAAGATGTAAAAGTGGGCTCCCATTGCTACATTAAAGGTGCTAATAAACTTAAAAACCTGACCATAAACTCATCTCAGGAAGAATCCACACAAATAGGAGAAGGAGTAGAATTAGTAAATGGGATAATCGGTTTTGGTTGCCATATTTTCTACGGTTGCAAGGCAGTTAGATTTATTCTAGGCGATAATTCAAACCTCAAATACGGAGCACGGCTTATCAACTCTTTTCTTGGAGATAATTCTACCATTTCCTGCTGTGAAGTTTTGAATAATCTCATCTTCCCGGCACACGAACAGCATCATAACAATTCATTTCTTATTGCATCTGTTGTTATGGGTCAAAGTAACATAGCAGCAGGCGCCACAATCGGCTCAAATCATAATAGCAGGGCAAACGATAATGAAATTCAGGCAGGGCGTGGATTCTGGCCAGGGCTATGCTCCAGCGTCAAACATTCCTGTCGGTTTGCTTCTTTTGTACTTCTTTCCAAAGCAGCTTATCCAGCTGAGCTTGATATTCCTATGCCATTTTCGCTTCTCAACAACAATGAGGTAAAAGGTCAATTGGAGGTTTTACCAGCTTTTTGGTGGTTATACAATATGTACGCTCTGGCAAGAAATACCTGGAAGTTCCAGAATCGTGACAAGCGTAAGAACAAGGTTCAAAATATTGAATTTGATTCTTTAGCACCTGATACTGTAGAAGAGATATTTAATGCTCTTCGATTGTTGGAGATATGGACTGGTAAAGCAAGTTTACGCAGCAAAGATGAATCAACAGATAATAAAGATGATAAAGAACTCGCACAGATCGGGCGTGAGCTTCTATTGGGACCTGAAAAGCAAGTAAACAGTTTGGAAATTCTTGGTGATAATATGGAAAAATCTAATCGGAAGGTTGTGATCCTTAAAGTATATAAATCCTATCATGTATATCGTGATATGCTCCATTATTATGGGATTAAGAATCTATTGGAATATATGAATGTAAATCCGAAAGCTGATTTTTCATCAATATGTAAAGTTTTGAAAGGAGAGCGTGAAGAAAAATGGGTAAACCTTGGAGGGCAACTTATTCCAGAGAAAGATGTCGATCAGTTGCGAGCTGATATTGGCTCTGGCAAACTGACTAACTGGACAGAAATCCATCGCAGGTATGATACTCTCTGGGAAAGATATCCATTGGAAAAGCAAAAACATGCGTATGCGACAATTTGCAAACTACTTGGAACAGATAACCTCACAAAAGAACAGTGGGTATCAGCTTTAGATAAAGCAATAGAGATTCAGGAATTTATCAGGAACCAGGTTTATGTTTCCAGGAAAAAGGATTTTGATAATCCGTTCCGCCAGGCAACCTTTAGAAATATGGATGAGATGACTGCTGCAATTGGAACCATAGAAGACAACAGTTTTGTGAAACAAGTACGAAATGAAACAGAGGATTTCAAAAAATTAATAGAAGAAATCAAAAGCAAGAACTAACTCGCAACGACTGAAAGGAGTGTGAGTCGGGAATTGCTATGAAAGATGCTAAATAGTTTTGTAAA
>DAOVQH010000171.1 GCA_030628755.1 Candidatus Cloacimonadota bacterium
AAAGATTTATGGAATTCAGATTGCACAGGATTATTATTCCACTAATTATGCAGATAAAGGTTATCTGTTCCTGATGATTGACCTGACAAATGAAAAAGAACCTAAGATCTATGTGCGCAGTTGGCAACCTGAGAAAAATCCAGATGGTTCGATCATTGGTTTAAAAGATTTTCAAATGTATTAATGCTCCCCTTTGGCTTGTCGCGGCGAAACGAAGTGAAGACGGAAAGGGGAGATGTCCAGCAGCTATATTTGGAATCTTCTCATGTTTTCATACAAATAAGTGCTGGACAGAGGGGTTTAAACCCAAACGGAGGAAATATGAAAAAGCATAAAACCCTTTTACCTTTATCCTTTATCCTTTTTACTTTAGCCTTGTTACTATCTTGCACAAAACCAAATCCGCAGAATCCTTTTGACCCTAATTCAAATATTAAACTTTCAAATCTCAAATATGAACGTTTAGGATTAAATAAAATAAAATTATCATGGGATAAAAATTACACAATATCAGATGGTTCAATAATCATTAATAGAAAAATTGGAAATGAAGCTTGGCAATCATCTTATGCTACTATAAACTGTAATCTAACTCAATGGATAGATGATTATGTCGATATATATCCAAGTGTGAGTTATAAATTAAGACTTTATTTTAAGGCTCAACAAATTTATGAATGCAATATTTCGATTAATGACTATTTGACTATTTATGAGGAAGGTATATGTGACTTAATAGCAATGAATGGATTAGATGTAAAAGTTGCAGGAAATCATGCATATATTGCAAATGATGACGCTGGATTAATAATAATTGATATTTCAGATGAGAATAATCCAATGATTGTTGCGACATGTAATACACCAGGCTCCGCAGATGAAATATTCATTCTTGACCAATATGCATATATTGCCGATGGAGCAAGTGGTTTGCAAATTATTAATATTCAAAATCCTTCAAATCCATGGATTGAGGGAACATGCAGTACCCCTGATTATGCTAATTCAATACAAGTATCAGGTAATTATGCGTTTTTAACTTGTGGTACTGGGGGCTTAAGAATTATTGATGTCAGTGAACCCAATAATCCATTTTTAGCAAATTATTATGATCCAATCACTTGGATGAACGGAATATATATACAGTTTGAATATGCTTATGTTATTGGAAGATATTCTGGGCTATTAATTATTGATATTTCAGATCCTTTAAATCTATGGATTGAGGGAACATGCAGTACCCCTGATTATGCTAATTCAATACAAGTATCAGGTAATTATGCTTATATAGCAGTAAATGAAAAAGGAATACAAATAATAGATATTACTAATCCATCAAATCCACAAAAGATTGATCATAATAATATATCATATGACGGGTGGCATATTTCGATCCATAATAATTATGTTTTAATTGGAAACTATGGTTTTCTTGTAATAAATATCACCAATCCATTTGATATTTTTGTTGTGGGTCAATATGAATTACCTTATCTAAGTAGAGATGTAATAATAAACAAGAATTTTTTTTATTTAACTGATTGTCAAGAAAATTTTCGTATTCTATCAATTTCACTATAATTTAGCATAATAAAGTTTAAAATATGTATAGTAAAATATCTGCTTGCACAGATTGTTTGTATAATGAATCACCTTAAGTTGTGCATAGTGGTTACTGGTGAAGGCAATATAGATGCAGATCCATTGTTTGTTGATCCTGATAATGGAGATTATCATCTGCAAACTGGTTTTCCCTGCATAGATGCTGGCAATCCAGATCCACAATACAACGACCCTGATGCTACACGGAACGATATGGGAGCTTATGGAGGTCAATGTGGGGATTGGTAATTTTCTTTTTAAGGTTAAGATGTATAAAAAAATAATTAAAATCATCAATTTTTCATTAATGATGCTATTATTATTTTTTTCTTGTACTCAGCCAAATCCCAAAAATCCATTTGATCCTGAAGTTGATCCCACAGAATGGGCACCGTCAAATCTCCAATTTGAAATTCTTAATGTTACTTCCACAAAACTAACATGGAAAGATAACTGCGATTTGGAAGAAGGCTTTACAATAGAGCGAAAAGTAAATAATGGTAATTGGACACAACTGGCACAAGTAAGCGAAAACATTACTCAATATACTGATAATACGATAAACGAAACCGATTTTTTTTATTACCGTGTTTATGCTTTTGCTGGTACTAATTATTCAGATTATTCGAATGAGGTAACATGTAACAATTTTCCTACTGAAGGATTAATTGCTGAATACCTTTTTACTAACGGAAGCACGGAAGATACTGCTGGTGATAATCATGGAACAAACTATGGTGCTCTACCTACAACAGATAGATTTTGGAATGAAGATAAAGCTTATTCTTTTGATGGAGACAACGATTATATTGATTGTGGAAATTCAGAGTCCCTTCAATTAACAAATGAAATATCAATCTCAGCTTGGTTATATTTGGAAAACGATGATATCAGTAATCCCAGAATTGTTGATTATGATTTAGATAGTCATGGTTTTGGATTATATGTTCAAGAAGCTGATAATAGAATAGGATTTTACTTTGGTGGTTTATATATGTGTTCTGATACACCTATATCCATTAATAATTGGCATCATGTAGTAGCAACTGCTAAGAGTAATGAATTTAAAATTTATATTGATGGAGGAGATTTTGTAACATCATGTGATCCAGGAATTCCTTCTGTATTTAATTATACACATTCTTTACATATTGGAAAAAAACCTACAAATAATATAAATGATTGGGAAGGAAAACTTGATGATATTCGTATTTATAACAGGATTATAACAGCATCAGAAGTTGATTCTATTTATCATGAAGGAGGTTGGGATGAATAAGTATTTAAATTGTAAGGAAATGCTCCGGGTGGAACTTTCCGAATCTCAGTCTTCTCCGGCAATTGCCGGATACGCCCGGACAGGTTGTCTGAAAGAGTTCCTTTGGTGGGAAGCTTCGGAAAGACGAAATCACATTCCGAAACCTTCTTTCAGTTTTTCTTGTGTAAGAGGATTCGGAAGGTTAGACTTTCTGGTTACCAAGCCCCAGCTTGGTAACCTATAGAAGACAATTGCAACTTGCAAGAGATGTATCCAAGCTGGGGCTTGGATACAAGAGTTTGGACGGATGAAGTAAATAAACAATCATTCCCGACTCATCCCGAAAGCCTTCGGGACGAGTAAGGTCTGATTGCAAAAAAGGGAATTATATAGAATACCTCCTTGCTCCCCGTGAGCTCTGTGGTTAAAGAAAAGGAGAAAATAAAAAATGTTGAATGAAATGAAATCCCGAATAATTTCGGGGAAAAAGTTAATAATTGTTTTATTAGTAATAATTTCATTAAATCTGTTCTCAGCAGAATTCATCGTAAAAGATTTTAAAGAACAACCAATGGATATTGAGCTTCAGCGAAATCCTGTTAAAGATGTAAATGGAGAATATGCTGCACTCATAAAGATCAGCACTGATTTAATACCATTTTCTTTTCAAACTAATATTGGTGTGGTGAAAACTGAAAAGAAAGTTGGAGAATTCTGGGCTTATGTTCCTGCTGATGCAACACAACTAATTTTCACGAAACAGGATTTCAGTAAACTTCGTTATCCTGTTCCAATCACTATCAAATCTAATAAAGTTTACACAATGAAGCTTGCATCTGTTGGTTATGGAATAGATATCGCAGATGAAAATCTTGTTCAGATAACCTTTAACCTTAATGAGGAAAATATCTTTATTGCTTTAGACGAAAGTTCTCCAATCCAGAAAAAAGAGAAATATGCTGTATTTAAGATTCCAAAAGGTGAACATACTTTCAAGTTTTTCAAACAGGGATTTGATGAGATAACCAGAGCTATTGATATTCAGGAGGAAGAAACTATTTCAATAATAATGCAGCAGGGTCAAACTCTTGAAAAAATGAGTTTACCTGGATTTATTGATATCACCTCTAAGCCGGACGGTGCTGAGATCTATGTCAACGACCAGAAAATGGGAGTAACACCGGCAAATTTCGAACTAACTGCTGGTGAGCATAAATTAACAATTAGAAAGTCTTTGTATCACACATATTCAGGAACTTTTGTGATTGAAGAAGGAGAATCTAAAATATTAGAGAAGATAAATCTAATTTCAAAATTTGGTTATTATGAGGTCACATCCATTCCAGTTAGAGCAAGTGTGTTTCTTGATAATAAGTTAATAGGAAAATCTCCAATAAGCAGAGGAAAAATTGAGAGCGGTACTCATACTTTAAGAGCTGAATATGAATTGTATCATACAGAAACAATAGAAATAGTAATCAAAGATGGTGATGATGAAAAATTTGAACTGGCATTAAAACCAGCCTTTGGAGTACTTTCGATAAATTCTAAACCTATCGATGATGCATATGTCTTCATAGATGACGATAGAGTTGGAACAACACCTTATATAAAAGAAAAAATCCCATCAGGTAAATATCGAGTTAGAATTGGTAAAGAACTCTGGATGGGTGCTGAACAGATGGTTACTGTAAATGATGGGAAAACAACTGAAAAAACACTTTTACTTACTAAAAATTTTGCCAACTTGAAGGTTACTGCAGATAATTCAAAGATCTATTTAAATAACGATTTTGTAGCTAACAATTCATTCTTAAAGAAATTAATAAAAGGAAAACATAAAATCAAAGCAACAAGGGATAAGCATTATGACGCTGAACAGGAAATCTATATAACACCAGGAAATGACCTTGAAATTGAGCTTTCTCCCAAACCAAAACTGGCAAGTCTTACTGTAAAAAGTAATCCTTATGAATCTAAAGGTTCTGATATTTACTTGAATGAAAAGAAGCAGAAAGAAACAACCCCTGCTGTTTTTGAACTACTAATTGGAAAATATGATGTGATTATAAAACATCCGAGATTCCTGGAGCAAACAAAATTCATCGAGCTAAAAGAACTCGAACAGGGATCAATAATATTCGACCTTCAAACTTACAAAGGCAGTATGCTCTCCCAAGCAGATAAGTGGAAAAGAAGTAAATGGATTAGTTTAATCAGTAGTTGTATATTAGCTGGTGGAGGTGTGTATTGCAATTCTGTTGGAGACGGTTATCTTGATGATTATGATAAATCATATACAACTGCAAATGCTGTTTCCAACAGAGATAGTTTCGAGAAATGGTACAATTATAGGGATGTTACTTACTATATTTCAATTGGTCCTTTGGTTTATGGCTTATATAGCTGGATAAAAGAAGCACAATTTAATAAACTAGCAGAATCAAATAAGAGTTTTTGAAACCTGTCAGGTTTTTTTGGAAACCTGACAGGTTTTAAGTGTAAGTTAAAGACTTTTGAGAACTTGACAGGTTTTGAGGTGCTTTTGAAAACCTGTCAGGTTTGAGGTGCAAATGAATTTTGAAGAAGGACATTTTTTTCATATATATGGTCGAGCAAATTCAAATTATGAAATTCTCTTTAAAGAAGAAGCTAATTATTTTTTCTTTCTAAAAAAATATCAGGAGTATTTATCATTATTTTTTCATACTATATGCTATTGTTTATTACCAAATCATTTTCATTTTTTAGTAAAAGCAGTGTATTTATCAGATTTGAAAAACGAGAAGTATAAAGAAATTGAAAATTACACGAGAAATAAACTTAAACCTGACAGGTTTTCGAAACTTAAACCTGACAGGTTTTCGAAACCTGTCAGGTTTGAGGAAGTTGAATTAGAATTTTCAAATTTTTTAGTGCAAAAGATAAGTAATTTTTTAAATTGTTATACAAAATCATTTAATAAAGTATATA
>DAOVQH010000027.1 GCA_030628755.1 Candidatus Cloacimonadota bacterium
GATTAATAAAACTGAAGGCCACAGTTGCAAGTCCACCCAAAATGGCAAGTGCTAAAAGTCTACCAATTGAAAACACCAGTCCCACTTTTAAGCCGCTCTGCCAATCTCTTTTTGTAGCCCCAATATAAGGCAAAAGCAATGGAGCAGTAAAGGTAAGACAAGGACCCCAACCCATACTAAAACCAGCTATCAGTAATTTTACCCCGTTAGATAATAAATCTGGCTGACTCATTTTTTAAATCTCTTTACTCCCTGTTAGACATAACAACAAAAATTATCTAACGGGATTTAAATAATTAGAAAGCATCCTTGATTCTTATCTTTTTTCCGCAACCTATAAGAATAAAGTCTCTTCCATAAGCTTTTTCAAATAGTTTCCTTGCAAGGTCGCCTGAACAATGACAAGGAGCTACTCTTTCAACCTTTTCTTTTTTAACTCCGTTAACGATCCGCTCTACCTGCCAGGCATTCATCCAACATAAGTGAAAGCCACCTAATACTAAATAAACCTCGTTAGAAAGCTCGGGAGGGGCTTTCTTTCTAACAGGGGAAACACCACTCTTAAGCATCTCTTTTGCTTTTTCAACTATATTTACAACCCCTGGATGAGCACAACCTGTAATTATCACCATCCCCTTTGATGTTTTTATTATAAGGGACTCTTCTTTTATCCAGGCTCCCAGTTCTCCTGTAGAATAGGCATTCTTACAGATTTCTATTGAACTATGAACTTCGACTAATTTGGCGCCTGCATCCTTGACTTTATCTTTAACGCTTTGAGGTAGAGATTTTGGCATATAAACAGTGACAAGGGGATTTTCCCTCAAAAAATCGGATAGTCCGCCAATATGGTCATAATGAATATGGGAAAGTATTACTACATCGACTTTCTTGGGGTCGATTTTAAGTTTTTCCATATTTCGAAGAAGTACCAAACCCTCACCACCCACATCAAAAAGAATGGTTTTCTCAAGTCCTTCTACTAAACAGGAAAAGCCCCATCTTGTTTCTAACTTTTCATTATAGGTATTATTATCATAAACTATTGTTAAATCCAAATCCTTTGCAATCGCTAAAGGTGTGAATGATATAGTAAACCCCGTTAGAAGTCCCAGAATTACAAACGACTTTCTATTGAAAAACCGTCTCATCCCTTTTAGAAAAACTTCTAACAGGGTAAACATTAAAAATAATATTATCCCACTCAGCTTATACATTTTCCCTACCTACATAATTAAAATGCATTATTAAATACATTTGGTTCAGCGACCAACCAATTGCGTATAACATAATAAGCAGTTCGTATGTTGCTTTAGCCATTTCACCCTTTTCACCCTTCGCAGTATGCTACGGAGAACGGGCGTAGTTCATCCTTCGTCTCGAACGCTTTCGGGACTACGGAGAATGGATACTACGGAGAACGGGCATGCAACTGTTGTTGAACGAAGCAACGTGTTCCGACAAAAATGATACTCCCAAAAATATTAGCTTCAGATTTCTTTTGATGTTCTTTTTGTCAAATAGATTTTTTTCAGCAGCAAATATTAACTTTCATATTATCAGAATGACAATAAAATAATATCTTCCGATATTCTACAAAAAAAAATTCACTCTTTTGTCATTGTCTTTCATCCGGCAATGGAAAAAAGTAGGTATCAGGAAAAATGGGACACAATGATACCATCAGCGTTTCAAGGTTTTATAATAAAGAACGACTCATGAAAATACTCAGCCATAGCTTCGGTGGTGCTCGTTTAAAACTTCTTTTTTCTTTTCTGATTTGCTTCTAATTTTTCACCACCCTGATAATCTACAAAATCCTCAAAATATTTCTTTAAAACTTTTATGGCATTTTTAAAGCATCTCTTTGATAATCCCAGAGTTTCTTGCTTTTTGAAAAACTCTCCAAGTCAAAAGAATTCCAGTTATAAGGTAAATCTTCAAATCCTAAATTTTCAATTATGTTTTGTAAAAACATTCTTGCCATATTAATTTTTACCTTTTTCTAAAATTTTTTTCATTTGTTCTTTTAATTCTGGGAGTTCTTGCTCAATAATACGCCAAACAATTGCTAAACTTATACCAAAGTATACATGAGCGATTCTATTTCTAAGACCGACCATTCCTCTCCAATCTACATCCTGATATTGATTTTTTACTTTATCAGGTATATTATTTGATGCTTCACCGATTATCTCAAAATTTCTAACAACAGCATCAATTGTCTTCCTATCATTCTTAAAATCCTCAAAATTCATATTTGCAACATATTCTTCAACCAATCCAATTGACTCTAAGATATCTTCAATAAATAATTTCCATTCTCTCTTAGACATAGGTCAAATCCTCCATTATGTATTTTCTTCTATTAGGCTTAATTGCATCTGGAGTTATTAAATCAACCTTGGCTTTTAATATTTCTTCTAAAAAGTCTGCAAGATGAATAAAAAGAAAACCTACAGATTCATTAAACTCCACCAAAATATCAATATCGCTTTTCTCATTTTGTTCATTTCTTACATAAGAACCAAATAGAGCTATCCTTCTTACTTTGTATTTTTCCTCTAATTCCATTCTATGTTCTCTTATGATTCCTTTTACTTCTTCAATATTTTTCATTTTTTCTCCTTATAATTAATTTCCGATAAAATAATAAGCGGTTCAACATAATAAGCAGTTCGTATGTTGCTTTAGCCATTATACAACTGTTGTTGAACGAAGCAACGGATTCAGGCATAAAAGTTTCTCCCAAAAATATTGTTTGGAGATTGCTTTTGGTGTTCTTTTTGTCAAATAGATTTTTTTCAGCAGCAGATATTATATTTCATATAATCAGAATGATAATAAGATAATATCATTCAGTATAATAGACAAAAAGTGGTTGCTATTTTGATAATAATTCATTGATAATTTTTATTTTTCTATTTTTTTTATTCCAGTGTGAACTCAAAAAGCCGTAATATCGTACTTTCTGAAAGCCGGTTGGAAGAACATGTTGCAAATAGCATCCCCGGGATTGTACTGACGGTGGTCGGAAAACTCCACACTGAAACCATGATACGGGGATTTATGCAGACCGGTGATAAACCCTTCCACAATGAGACGAGTCCGTAAATTAAATTTATCGATTTTAGCTATGAATTCTTCTGAAAGATATTGTTTTTTATTCTTTATCACTTTTTTCCTCAGTACTAATGTTCAAGCACGCTTCGGGATTGAAAGATTCAAACCCAAGCAAACAGATAACCCAACCGCAGGTGCTTCTGTTAGGCGATCTTTATTTTTGTATTCCATAATAAAGTTTTAAAATTAATACTGGATTTTCAAAGTCAGTCATAATGTATCTTCTCTCATTTGATTTTATATCTTTCCACTCACTTTTGTATTGACCATAAAATTTATAGAAATTTCCTCTTAAAATATTCCAATAATCAGATAACAAGAATTTTGCAACAGTGAAACTAGATTTATGGATTTTATTACTAAGTTGAAAAATAATGTCTATATAGTCATAATTTAGCCTTGCGTATTTTTTAAAGAGTTCTTCATTATGATATTTTTGGTCTATGCTGTAATAGTTTAAAACTTTTTTCTGAAATTTGCTTTTAAATTTAAGTAAATATTTTCTTTTTTTATTTGTCGAAAACCTGAAATCTATTTCTTTTTCTAATGAATTTAAGTAAAATACATTAAAACTTTCGTTATCTAAGTTGATATCAATGTATTCGTACCATTCAATTATTTTATTTGCTATATTTAATTGTTCTTTATAATTTTTAGATAATGAATTTTTTAAAAAAACGTAGAAGTTTTTTAAATGACCGGCAAAAGCTAAATAAACAAGCAGAATTGTTAAAACACCTCCGGTAGAAATTATTATATTTTGGGAAATGGTAAAAAAGTTATTCATCAATTATTCCTTTAATTATTGAAGATTTTTTCTTTCCAGTTTTTGATTTTATCTTTAACACCATATGTAAAATATTGAGCAGGAGATAGTAATTCTCCAGTTCTAAATTGGTTTTTTGAGCAATTTTTAATTTTATTCCACTGTTTTTTAACTCTTGGAATCTTTGAGAAGGTAGATCTAGTAAAAAAAACTCCTTTTATCGGATTAGTTTCTATCAGATTGATTATTGCTCTTGTATTGAACTCTATATCAAAAGTGGAAATGTCATTAAACTTTGATTCTAAGTTATTATCATTATATCCATATAGTATTAAATTTCTATGATATTTATTGGTTTCATCTGCATTTGGGATTGACCTGATTATATCGGTTACTCCAATTTTGTGAGAAATGCAGAATTTAATTTTTTCATCTTTATTATTATAAATCAAACAAGGAGAATTGAATACATTAGGTAATATACACCAAAATTGATTTTTTGATCGCCCGTAAAAGTAATCTCCATTATCGACATTATTATTATTCCAAACGGGATTAAATGTTCCGATAAAAAGGTATTTAATTTCCCAAGTTGGAATTAGTTCTTTCATAAATCTATGATTGCAACCCATAATATACTCACTTTATTAATACCGCATAACGTTCCCAGCATAAAAGAAGTTTTTGCGAAGCAAAAATTTGGGTGAGTGTCGTTAAGCACGTAGCCCAGATATGCTGTGTTATACGCTTTTGGTCGCTTTCTTTAAATGGAGAAAGTTGTCTTTATACTCCTTAATTCTTCTTTCCGCCAATGTTACATATTCTTCCTTTATGTCATAACCAATATAACACCTTCCTGTTTTAATCGCAGCAATACAGGTTTGTCCACTTCCACAAAATGGATCTAAGACAACTTCTCCTTTAAATGTGTATAACTGGATTAATCTGTATGGAAGTTCAATGGGAAAAGGAGCTGGATGTCCGACCTTTCGGGCTGACTCAGCAGAAAATGTCCAGATACTCTTTGTAAAACTCAAAAATTCCTCTTTTGATATCGTACTATTTTTTCCGGGCAAATTTTTTCTATTAAATGCCTCCTTTGAGAATATCAAAATATATTCGTGAATATCTCTCAAAACAGGATTGGCGGCAGATAACCAAGATCCCCAAGCGGTAGATGGACTGGCACTTGAAGCCTTATTCCAGATTATCTCACCTCTCATTAAAAAACCAATATCAAGCATATCTTGAATAATGTATGAATGCAAAGGGATATATGGTTTTCTTCCAAGGTTCGCTAAATTTATACACGCTCTACCGCCAGTAACAAGCTTTTTGTAAGTTTCAGCAAATACCATCTTTAATAATTTTCTATATTCATCTAAGGTAAGATCTTTATCATATTCTTTTGTAACATTGTAAGGAGGTGAAGTTACCATCAAATGAACGCTATAATCGGGGATTTCATCCATTTTTTCACTTGTCTTACAAAAAATTTTATTTAAAACTGATGAATTAATTTTATTCTCAATGTAACTGGACGGTGATTTAATTATCTGTCCGCCATAAAGCCTGCTATTATAAAATTTTGTTGAGTCATGCCCAATTCTTCCTGGTGAGCCAAACGAACTTGTTGATGTCCCTTTCTTTCTCTGATTAAAATATTTCTTATTTTTATCCATGATTGCTTACTCCTTCCAATAATCTACCCATCTTTTATATGGGTTGTAATCTATTTTCGTTCTTTGCCAAAATATCTCTATAAGTTGAGACATCTCGTCTTCTACCAAGCTTGACAATGCTTCCTTGGTTATTTCTACACCTCTTGGGTTTGTCCCTGGTTTAGGAAGTTTTATATATCCTTCTCTGCCTAATCTATCAAAAAGTTCTTTCTGTGCTTCCAAAGGTATATAATAGAATCCTCCAATGCTATTCCAGTTAATTTGTATAAGTAAAATATCACAGTGTGGATAATAAGTTTCACGAAATTCATTTGCCTTTTGAGCGTCAACAGTCCATATAAGTTTAACTCCACTAAATCCTTTACCTGTTAATGTTTTGATGGATACAGGCTTACCAAACACTCTTACATCAACCTCTGGCTCAGTTATGGGAATTTGTGTATCTATATTTTCTTCTCCAAATTTGTATATTAGAAGAGCAATTAGGATTGCTTCACGGACTGATCCAACTTGCATTCCTATTTTTCCTGCCCTTGAGCTTTCCAATTCAGCAATATGGAATATATAGGGAAGTTTATCCTTGATTTCTCTCTTTAGAGCTTCATCTTTGAAAATTTTCTGCAAATGATTATTCATGTTATTCCTCCTTAAAATTTAATAGCGACCAATTGCATACTGTTTTGCGTGTGCGGTGCTCATTAATATCTTCTTACATTCAGAGCACAGACACGTTTGTTAGCAGATAAGTACTTGAAATTATTCGTATTCCAAATTCTTCCAAACCAGCTTTTCTCCTGTTTGTGGATCAAAATTATAGTCAGCAGGAAAGTATTGCTTCGTTCGTTCATTATACTTAAAGGATCCAATGTGTTCACCAAGGACAATTGAAAGGAGTTTGGAGGATTTTGTATATGCAAGTTTCTCTTCCAATGTAATCTCATCAAAATAGTAATAATCAAAGCTCCAATAAAAACCATTATTACCGGTTGCTCTTAATTGATTCCCGACTTTACCATCTTCGATTTCAAAAGTATCATTGTTTAGGTTAGTAACCCGAATTATATTATTAGGAAGGAAATCTAATCTTTTTAACTTTGTGATATTGAATTCAATATTCTTTCCTTTGTGATTGCCTGACACTTTTGTCTTCCCTTTAAAATTACCCGATTTGCCCAACTTGGTGAACTTCTCTACTCGTCCATCACGGAACACAAGAGTTCCACTTACATTCTCATTGTTCCCAAATAAAATAGAAGAAAAAAGTAGAAAAATTAAAAATATCAAACTTAACTTATTTAGTTTCATAAATCTACTCCTTGTTTGTTATCATTTCTCAATAAAACATCATTTCTGCTAATGTTTTGCGTGTGCGGCGGGATCGGAACGATCACGCCCAAAACAAACCGACCAAACCTGAATCGGAACGATTCAGAACAAAACCACTGCGAGACCAAACCGACGACACGCTTGTTAGCCGACTTGTATCTATCAAAGTACTTCTGGTGATAAATAATTATATCTAAAAAAAATGTTTCCTGAAGCAAAAAAACCTACACTTGTTATATACCAAAAATACCACTCACAGTTACCTAAAATTAAATTGTATAAACCGATTAAACCAATTATAAAAGTAATTGAAAAATAAATAAATCTTTTAATAAGTGGATTTCCACTGTCTTCATATATACCATATGGATCTAAAGGTTTTATTATTCTCTTAATTCCTTTTACTTTGCCAGTCAATTCGAACAACTCATTCTCTTTTCCATTATGTACAAATTGTATTTTGATAAAATCTTTGTGATCTAAAAAATCAAATTCTATTTCATTAAATTGATAGTCATCTTTAATAATAATATCTTTTATTTTAACAGAATTTGAATTTTCACTTAATTTTGTTATCTGGATATCTAATATATTTATTTCTTTAGAACATTTTATTCTTAATGGATTATTTGAAACAACATCCCTACAATCAATTGTTTGTTTACCGTTATTCCATATTATGAATTTAGTGATGGTTATTCTCTCTTGAGGAAGATCATTATAGTTTAATTGTAATCCTGATAATTTCTCATTGATACCCTCAATTAATGTGTTGCTTCTAAAATAATAACATAAAATTTTCTCCCTTTTAGAATTTTTGTAAAAAAATATTGAGAGAAAAAAACTTATTAGAGTTATTGTAAGTATCACCAAAGTTATAAATGGATTATTTACAATCGATTCAACCGTCATTTAGTTTTCTCCTTATATATTACTCTTTCTTCATGTCGGCTAATGGTTGGCGTGTGCGGTGCTCTTCTTGCTTCTCTTTCACTCGGAGCACTGACACGTTTGTTAGCCACAGCATCTATAAAAATCAAAATCAGCCCGAGATTACTCCCGAGCTGATTTATTAAAGAAAGAACCTACTTCATCAAAATGCATTTACGGATTTGTTTTGACTCACCGTTAACATTTAATTTGTAGAAGTAAACACCCGAACTAACACTATTACCCAATTCATCATCACCATACCAAACAACAGAATGATTTCCTTTGTCTATTTTGTTATTAACAAGATTTCTTATTTTTTGCCCTTTGATGTTGTAGACAGAGAGATTAACTTTGCTATCTATGGGAATAGAGAATAAGATAGTTGTTTCAGGATTGAAAGGATTAGGATAATTGGCGTTCAAAGTAGCACAAGTAGGCAAAGAATAATTTGATGGTTCTTCTTCCGGCTCATTTTCATAATGATATTCTTCAGATAGTAAAGCAAATAAATCCTCTATTGTTTCTTCAAAATCTTCTTTTGAACGAGGAATAAAATTTGGGTATATGCCAACTGCTCCACGACCATTACCTTCCATTTGAAGATAAATATCCCCTAAATCAATTACAGCATAAACTGAATCGACTAATGAAGGTGGATTTGTGATTATTGATTCAAGCCAGTCAATTGCTTCTTGATAGTTTTCTGACTGTATATCGCAATATGTTTGTAAATAGGCTGTATAAAGTTCGATCAAATCGTCTGAATGAAGATTTGGTTCATCATTGAAATAAGCTTTCAGAGCTTGGAAATCTTCTTCTTGAATTGAAAGTAAATAACTTGCACTAGATCGTTTATAGTCACTTTCTGGGTATTGAGCAATTAGATCTTTCAACATAATTTCAGCTTGAACTGTATTTCCGTTTTCTGCTTCAATAACAGCTGTCTCATAAAGAATCTGATCATCAGGTTTACCATCTTCTCTGGGAATACCCGGATCATAAACAGGTGATAGATGATAAGCACCTTCAGGAAAGAAACGATTATCAGGTGGAAGTATTGCATTATTATACATATCTGTATATCCCCAGAAATTATAAGAAAAATCTCTTTCTCTCATTAGGTTTGGGCAGTTAATTAAGAATTCATCAGATGTGCCTGGAGTATAATTGTTATCCATAATTTTGTTTCGATTATCTGCGAGATGAAGACGACAATCATCATAAAAAAGTATTTCTTCCCAAGAATTATTGGCAATAACACTATCCAAGTACCAAGAATGTGTTTCAGGTTTCTTTTCAATAGTGACATTACTTCGATTCATCAAAAATACTCCTCTACCATTTTGTGATATGTTACAACTGGTAACTTTTACTGATGAACCATAGCTTAATAAACCCACAGCAGATGAACCATAAAACTGAGAGTTATATATAGTATTGTGGCGATTACGAGAGTTGAATACAGAGAAACATTGAGTATCATTGTTTCTTGAAATTGAATTTGAAACATTAAAAACATCCTGATAGTTTAATCTGATACCCTGATGGTAATTTTCAACAATGATATTATCAAATACTACTTCACTGTTGTTATAACACCATATACCACTACTATAACCGCTGTTTTCTCCATCGAATTCGGAATCAACAATATGTAAAAAACCATCTTGACTATGAAGATTACAACCTATAAAATTAGAATTTGAGATTGTAAGATTACCATTTGTACTGTTAAGATTGCAATATTGAAAGTGAGTTTCATTAAAATTAGTAGTACCAATACTGTTTAATGCAATAATTCCATAATCATTAATTGAATCTCCTTCGAAGACAATATTTCTTCCTATGTTTAGAGAAGCATTTTCCTCAATGGTTAGTTGAGAATCATTAAGTATATGTACTAAAGTGTTATCATTTACAATGAGAGTGGAGTTATTTGATACTATTACATCAGAATACATACAAACGCGATCTATAAGTTGATGTTGTTCAGAATTATTTATATTCAAATTTCCAAAATATTGACAGTAAATTCCATTATTCCAATTATTCTTTAATGATGTTCTCCATTCAATATTTTGAATATTATATTCTGAAAGCACATCATAAACTGAGACTCTTCCTGTTTCTGCCTGGTCATATATATCTAACCACGCAGAAACAATAATTTCTAAATCACCATCATTATCAATATCATCGAAAGTTGGAGGATTAGTTCTTGATCTCACCATAGTGGTATTTTCTTGAAATTCTTTTACTATTATTGGAAAATCATTTAGTAGGTTACCACAATTATCGTAACCATAAAGTTTTTGAGTAAAATTTTCAAAAGACATAAAAACTATATCAATATTGCCATCAGAATCCACATCACCAACAGCAGGTGAATATATAGGACCATCTAAAATTAGTTCACTAAAAGGTTGATAGAAAGAACCATCGCTGTTAAGGATATGCATTTCATTATCTCCAACTATAATTATTTCTAAATCATCGTCATTTTGAAAATCTACAACTGTAAGAGGTGATGACCCGTTCCATCTATCACGATTTGTTAAGACATCATTACCGTCATCATCGATGTAGTAAAGATCATTTTCAGATATTTCTCGACCACCGGAATGGGGGATTTCAACTGGCCATCCATCTACATAACTACCATCAATATTGAAACAATGAACAATAGTTGAATAATGATCATCAGCAACAACTAATTCAAGTGAATTGTTACTATGATTAAAGTCTCCAACAACAGGACTCATCCAAGGCATCATAATGTCAAAAGTTATTGGCCATCCGGGTAGTAACACACCTTGCGAGTCCAAAACATAGAGTTTAGAACCTCCCCATAATTCAGATACTAATACAATAATTTCTTTATTGTTGTCAAAATCTAAATCAGAGATTACCGGTGATGACCAAATCATACCCCATTCTTGACTTAAGGAATATGACCAAACAATTGATGAATCGTGATTGTAAACAATAATTTCATTTTTATTTATTATTGTCACAATTTCTAAATCACCATCATTATTAATATCTCCAACAGAAACATTTGTGATACCAGAGGGATTATTTATAGTTATTGGCCAATTTGTGCTAAATACAGATCCATCAAAATTTAGGATGCTTATTTCAGAATAATCTTGTTCAGCCCTATAGGAAAGTATTATCTCTTTTGAACCATTACAATCAATGTCAGCAATAACTGGTTTATATGAATAACTATTTAATCCATTCCATAGAATATTTTCAAAAATTAGTTCGCCATCTGATGAATAGCACATTAACCTTGCCGTAGTACCACCACCAGGATAAGTACCTCCGGCAAAAAATAATAATTCTTTCCCTTCATAGTTTGGATTTAAATCTTCTGTTACTATAGGATTCAATGTTTTGTAATCATTAAAAATTACCGGGTAACCTTCTTGATATCCAATTTCGCCATAAACGCTGACTATAATAGAAAATACTAAAATGGTCAGTAATAATGTTCTTTTTAACATAGTTCTCTCCTTTTTTGTTTTTTCATTATTTTAACATTAACATTTTTTTTGATATTAACACACCTTCATCTGTTTTTAATTGATACAAATAAATCCCAGATGACACCTGATTTTGATAGTTATTTGTTCCGTCCCAAATTACCGAGACTTGGTGATTAGGAGAATGTGAGAATACAGGAATTGTTTTAACTTTCTCTCCTTTTACATTAAAGATTTCAATGACCGGATTTGTGATATTATTAGGCAGATTAAAACTGATTGTAGTTATAGGATTAAACGGATTGGGATAATTCAAACAGGTAATTTCTTTTATATTAGGATAAACAATATTTTCCTCTATATTAGTACCTTCTATAATTTCTATTAAATAATTCATAGAAAGTTTCAAAAATCCTATAGAAGGATTAATTAAAGTCCAATCTCGAAACTCAATTAATAAATAATTCCCCCAATAATCTTGGAATTGATAAGGATTAATTGAAAGAGTATCGGTTTGATTTATAAATGTTTGAGCCATAGTTTCCCAAACAATATTGTCCCAAGATACATAAATTTCTCCCTCATAACCGATATTTTTTCTAAATTCCAAAATGACATCTAACTCTTCATTTGATTGGACTTCAAAATCTATTCTCTTTAAAGCAAATATTGGAAATGATTGAGTATAGCTTGTATCTAACCAGACAAATTCAATTTCATATTTATAATTAATTGTATCATTAATATTTTGTGTATCAATAAACGAAAAAGAATTGTTAGAAGATATTATAATAGTATCATTTACTTGTGTATAAATAGTACTTAATGAATCATACCTAAATAAGTTGCACCCTAAAAAATCATTCCCTGAACTATTAAAACCCCAGTTTATTTCAATTTCATTATTTACACCTGAAGCATAGGAATATTCATCTTCTTGTGTTGCAAATATTGAACTAATAAAACAATTGAACAAAATAACTAATAATAAACTATTTCTGCATTTCATTACTCCTCCTAAAATAACTTTTTTCATTTTGTATTAAGTTTCTTTATTTTGTATATTAAAATTTAGAATATTTATTTTACACATCTATTCATTGTTTTACCTCCTTTCCAACCAAGTTGTGGCTAACGTATGTATCCCCGACATATGTCGGGGATTTCGCAAATAGACTCATTTAGTATTTTCTTTCTTTTCCTTCTTTGTTCCTGCAATAATTGCAGCAGGGAAAAGGATCACATAAGCTATTATCAGGATAATGGGGGAGATGGTTTTATCTCCGGTTCCCATAATAATATAACCGATTACAATAGCTAAAATTGCTACTGCCAGAAGAATTACATTCAATTTATTAAATATGAATTTCATCTTCACTCCTTAAAAATTTCTTTTAATAATTGCCTGGAAATTTCAACAGCTTCATCTTCATTATTCAGCTCGATTGCCAGCTTAAAATATTTTTTAGCTTTCTTTTCTTTATTGAGCTTTAAAAATATTTCACCCAGATGATAAGCGATCTCGCTGTGTTCTATTTCGCTTTGCAAAGGGAGTTTCATGGCTTTGAAAGCTTTTTTGGTCTCCCCCTTCATAAAGTAAAGCCAGGCCATACTGTCCCAGATCATTATGCTTTCAGGTTCGAGAATAAGAGCTTTTTCCAATAGAGTCTCAGCATGGTCATATTTTTCTTCAACTCCATGTTTTGCGATCAGGTAGCCGAGACCGTTCAAGAGATCAGCATTTTCAGGATAAAGTTTTACGCCTTTTTCCAGAAGAATAATTAAACTATCGATCGTATTAAAACGCTCTGCTAAAATTGAGTATCGAATGAAAGTTGAAATGTGTGGTTCAGGATTCTCTATAATTTCGGTTTTCAGCATAAAATATGAAATAGAATCATTCTCAGTACTGAACAGCAATCCGGCAATGATTTCATTTGGGGTTAATTCTTCTTGCTCAAGCTTTTCCAGCAGGCTTTGTGCTTTTTTTATATCCAATGAATTCTGGAGATAGATGGAAGCAGCAATAAACAAAAGGTCATTTTCTTCCAGGAAATCATCTGAGATTTCGTTCATATACTCTGTGGCAATATCATTATCCTCTAAACGCGTGTGAACAATTCCCAGAAGAAAATTTGCCAGGTCTTTATTTTCTGTTTTCTCAAGCAGAGAGGATAACAAATTTAAAATCCGTTTCCTGATGTCTTCATCTTTATCAAAGTCATATTCATAAATAAGATTGCGAATAATGTGCACATCATTTGCCTTTGTCAGATAATCTACAGCTTTTTCGTTTTCTCCGGTGGAAAAGAACAGTTTTGCAAAATAAGCATAGAATGAGGGTTTAAATTCGTCGGTAAGGTCCTCAGCTTTTTCAATAGCATGCCCGGTTTTAATACCTGTTTCAAATTTTTCCAATTGAATAGCAGCGAAGAAGAGGAATTTTAAAATTTCACTTTTACCTACTTTGAAGCAGAGTTCTTGGTTTTCTAAAACTTTATCGTATTGTTTCAAGGTATAATACTTACCAATAAGGAAGGTTTTAAGAGGATCTGATAAGGATTTCTTCTCATCGATCCTTTGTTGAAGTAATTCCAGGACTTTATCTGGTTTTTCAGCTTTTTCATAGGTAGTTAGAAGTGAAGTCAGGCTTTTTTCATCATCCCAGATGTTGTAAACTTTTTTAAGGACTTCAAGACTCCTCTGAATATCGTACTCACCAATAAGTTCAGCAATTTTAAGAATCTGTCCTTTGTCTTTCCAGGGGAATTCCAGAGCTCTCTCCAGAAGGTCAGGGTCAGCTGGAGGGTCATTCTGCTTTTGAAAAATATAATAGGTTGTAAGATTTCTTACTGTGGGCTCAATTTTAATTGCACGTTTATAAAA
>DAOVQH010000174.1 GCA_030628755.1 Candidatus Cloacimonadota bacterium
GTTGAACAACGAATTCTATCAAATCCAGCTTCAATACAATCCATACCTGCTGCTGCAGATCAGGAAGATTTCGTGAGTATGGGAATGAACTCAGCTCTTAAGACCAGACAGATCCTGGATAATGCTTATGGAATACTTGGGATTGAATTCATTGCTGCTGCTCAAGCTCTGGATTTCAGAGATTTCAAAGTTGGAAAAGGAACCCGGACAGCTCATACTGCAATAAGAAAAGTAGTGGAACATCTTGATGTAGACAGACCCCTCTATACTGATCATAATAACATGATGGAAGCTGTGAGAAAACGAGAAATCCTGCATGCAGTAGAAGAAAAAATCGGGGAATTAAGAACTTATTAATCAGGGGATATATTGATTAGAAGAGCTGTTGGAATTTCTCTTATAACTTTATTCATCATCTCTGGATGCGTGTATTACAATACTTTCTTCAATGCAGAAAAATATTTTACAGAAGCTCAGAAAATTAGACTTAAAGACGATGGCAAACCAACAACCAATGCCATACAAAAATATAACAAAGCAATAAAAAAGTGCGGAATTGTTCTAACTGACTATAAAGATAGCAAATACGCTGATGATGCACTATTTCTACTGGCTAAATCATTATTCTATATCGGTAGGAACTATACTCAAGCTATCGAGAAATTCAACGACCTGATAAAATTTTACCCGGAAAGCGAATTTATTCCCGAAGCTAAAATATACACTGGCAGAGCAAACTATGAATTCGGGAAAAAACAGGAAGCTTATGAGTTACTTCAAGAATTCCTACTTGTTGAGGAATTTCAGGAATACCATCCAGAAGCTCTCCAACAATTAGCAAATTATCACCTTGAAGATAAAGATTATATCCAGTCTGATTTCTATCTTCAGAAATTAATTGAGAAATATCCAAAATCTGACGAATATGAAAATGCTTTTTTCCTGCAGGGAAAAACTCAGAATGAAGCAGGTAACTATATAAAATCAAATGAGGTGTTCTTTTCTCTTCTTAAATCAAAAGTTTCCAGAAAACTAAAGTTCGATGCACGCTATTATATTTCTTTGAATCATTTACTTTTAGAAGAATATCAAAAATCAGCTAAAAAAGCAGATAAACTTCTAAAGGATGAATACCGTGAAAGTAAGATTTCTAAAATACACTTAATAAAAGCTCGTAGCCTGGCTGGTCTTGATAAAACCGAACAGGCAATTGAGTTATTTAATACTATAATAAATGATAATAAGCGCACTAAAATCTCCGCAGAAAGTTCTTATTACCTTGCCGAATTATATTTTAATATCCTTAGAGATTATCAGAAGGCAATAGAGTTTTATAATAATGTTAAAAAAGAATATAACAAATCAGAATTTATAGAATCTTCATTATCTCGAAGTGCTGTAGCAAGCCAGATCATTCAATATTACAACCCGGACCACACAATTGCTATTGAAGAACTGGTAGAACAACAATTCAAACTTGCAGAATTTTACATTGAAGTACTTGATATGCCGGATTCTGCAATTATGGTTTACGATAATATTATTAATCAAAGAGAAAATCTGATTTTAAAACTCGATTCCTTAAATATAATCGCTGATTCAATTGCTATTGAAATCGACTCCCTTTTAGTTTATGATTCTCTACTAATATCACAAGAAACTAAAATTGACTCAATATCCATTGAGAAAGAAAAAAAAGAGAAAGATACTACCAAGGTTAAATTGCAAGCTGACTTTAATAATATAACAAACCAAATTGAGAAATATCAGCAAAATCTGATTCAATATAACGAAGAGTTTATTCCATTCGCAAAATTTGTGAAAATATGGATTTATAAAACCTCTTTAAATGATTCCCTGAAAGCTGATGAAGTATATCAAGATTTAAAAAGCAATAATCCAGAACATAAATATACATACGCAGCATCTCAATTCCTTTCAGGAAATGAGGCTAAATTGACTACAATAAAACAAATCAAGGAATTAGAAGAATATCAGAATGCTATAAATGAATATGAGAATAATCCCCTTAAAGCTATTAAATTACTAAAATCTATCGCAGAAGATAACAACCATGAGTTCACTGATAAAGCCTTTTATAGCCTTGGTTATATAAATTATTTTTTATTGGCTGATAGTATAGCTGCAAAGCCGTATCTTGATACTTTACTAAGTAAAGAAAATATCCGTGAATTCAAAGAATCAATAGCTAAGTTTTATGATGGAAAATATTTCAAAAAACTTACACGGTTACCATATATTGATCAATTAGAGAAAGCAAAAAAGGAAAAAGAAAAGAAGGAAGAACTATCTGAAGAGCCTGAGAAATTACATCCTGAAAAAAAAGAGTATAAAAAAGAAGAACCTGAAAAAGAACCTGAGATTGAAAAGCCTTTGAAACCATAATTGATGAAAGATCTTCAAATAAACTCTTTTTTTAGTAAACAGAGTACATTCCTTAAATTGCTTTTTATTCTGTTTGGAATAACGATTTCCTTTCTTATTAATTTTCAATTATTTCTTATAATTTTTTTTTTAACACTTTTATACCTCATTATTACTCCTAAAATTTACCTGATATGGCTTAAAACTCTTCTTAAATTAGTTCCTTTTTTCATTTCATATTTTATCTTCGGTATTATTTTCAGAATCCCATTCGATTTACAAAGTATCGTGGTGATGAGGATTATATTCATTCTACTTCTATCAGTATATCTGGTTTCGACAAGTTCTGTTGAAACCTTTTTGATTGATTCAACCAAACTTTCCAGAAGTAAGTTTCTTAATGATCTGAGATTTTTTTTAGTAGCTACTATTTATTTTATTCCTGTATTTATTGACCAATTTAAAATCGCTTCCTTTAAAAAAACAAAGATTATATATATTATTAGTGCGTCTTTAAATCAAAGCATCAAAGAAATTAAGGCTATTGAAATAAGAACACTGGAGAAAATAAAGAACACTGAGATCAAACAGCATAAATTTGATATTTTCCCCAACCTCTATTTGATTTATATTTGTTGTATTTATATTTCTGTGTTCTTTATAAAATTTTAAGGAAAACATGAAACGATTCTTAATGAGAATTTCATATGATGGAACAAATTTTAATGGCTGGCAATCACAAAAGGAAGTTAGAACAGTTCAGCAGACAATCGAACAAGTGCTAACCAAAATTGCTAAAACTAAAATTAGTACTATTTGTGCCGGACGTACAGATAGGGGAGTACATGCTCTCAGGCAGTATGCAAATTTTGATTTCCCATTAAAAATGACTACTGAACAGATAAGAATGGCATTAATAAGTAATTTACCTGAAGACATTTCTATCCTCAATGTTTTTAGAGTTAAGGAAGATTTTAACGCAAGATATTCAGCAATTAGCAGAACATACAAATATATTATAACAAAAAATAAAACTCCATTCAACAGATTCTATAAAAGCTTTATACCAAATAAAAACATCTCATTAGACAGGTTAAAGGAATGTTTGCCATTTTTTTTAGGTAAACATGATTTTACATCATTTTCCAAATATAATCCAGATCTAAATCACTGTTTATGTGATGTTATAAACTTTAAAGTTACCGAGAAGAACAACGATTTTATCTTTGAAATCACTGCTAATCGATTTTTACATAATATGGTCAGAAGAATTATAGGAACGATTATCAATATTTCTCATACAGATGTTGATCCAAAGATTATACAAGATTTGATAAAGGAGAAAGACCAAAAAAACAAACTGATCACAACATCTCCTTCACAGGGATTATATTTAGCAGAAGTGGTTTATCCAGAGGAGTATTTCTTAACTTAATAAGCCTAAGGCTTATTAACCTAATAAAAAAAGGCGGTTAACAAAAGTCAACCGCCTTAATTATTTGAGTCATTACTTCATCAGGATTTATCCTGTTCGCCATGTTGAATAACAAGGTGAATTCTCCCTTATTTCATCAGGATCATTTTTTTGGTGCTGGTATACCTTCCACCAGCTCTCATTTTGTAGAAGTAAATACCGCTGGCTAAACTTTGATTGTTGTTGTCTTTACCATTCCATTGAATAGAATGCTGTCCTGCATTCTTGTATTCATCTACAAGAGTGCAGACCTTTTGACCTTTAATGTTGTATACTTCGATTGAAACATTACCGGCTTCATTTACGCTGTAAGCAATCGTTGTGCTCGGATTGAATGGATTTGGATAGTTTTGAGAAAGTTGAGCAACAGCAGGAGTTATAGTTGGATCTTCTATAGAATCAGGTGGCTCCACAAAATCAATTTTAATGGAAGCATAATGCATCATACCACCTATGTTTTCACCATGTCCATGGATAGTTGAGCCATAGCTGTAATCATCAAGGAAGAAGAGGTGTACCAAGCCCCAATTATCACCAAGGTCTTCGATTTCATCACCGGCATAGAAATAACATGGATGCATCCCGTCAAATTGAGTAACATAGTTCTCATCACCAAATAAAGAATTCATAATAATCGGATCCCACCAGGTAGCACCACCATCATTGGATATTGAAATCATAACTTCAGCTATTTCAGCCCAGTCGATATAATTGTTATTATTCCAATCATTATAGTATTTGCTCTTCAATCCATCCTGCCAGATATTTACCAGCCAGCTTCCATCTTCATTTGAAGTCATTTTCTGAGCGTTTTCATGGAAAGCAGTAGTACCGGATTCCCAGAAATAGATTGGCCAACCATGAACGTGTTCTACATATCCTTGAGGATCCCATGAATCAACCACACCGTCTTCATCCAAATCCCAGGGAACCATTGGAACATTGTCATCCGGATCAGCGCCGGTAATGTAAAGATCATGGAAACTGAATTCCTGGGTATTGAGATCATACTGGAATGTTTTGGGATAAATCCAGAATGGAAAGTACACGTTTTCACCATAAGGTAGCAGTCCTAAATTACCGCATAAATTAAGTTTATTAGTGCCATCTGTGAAGATTGAATGCAGATGGTCAGAATGTACGAATGACCAGTAAAGTGCATATGGATTTCCATTTTCATCATCAAAAAAATATGAGCCATCAAGATTTTGAGGATTCCAGACATCAAATTGATAATCTAATGAAATGTACTCATAGTCACCTTCACCGTAGTTTTCATTCAAAAACACAAAAATCGAGTCCGAGGTATGAAATCCAAATATAGCGACTTTACCATCAATTGTGGAAACATCAAATGATACGTGTGGACGAATCCATTCCGGAATATTTTGATTCCACAGATCCATTAATGGAATGGTTGTGTAGGTCCAATCAAGGGTAGATTGATTATTTAAATCATCTACATTAAAATCAGCATAACAGATCAAGACATTTTCTGATACTGTCGCTGGTGAATAGGAATTATTTGCAACAACATAAACCCTTCTCTTTTCCGGGTCAGGTGATGGTCCAATATGAACATAGGGCCAGATAAATTCATCATCTACCCCATTTGGAGTTGCAATGTTATCGTCAATAACAATGAAAGGTTCTCTCCACAGTCCCGGAGATCCCAAGACGTGAAACAAATCATAGGTTACAACACATTCTAAATCCGGAGTAGCAGGCTCCACATTAACGTGCCATGCTACAATTGGGTCAGCAGTTACGGGATCAATATCAATTCCACTGTAACCTTCGTGAAGGTCATCAACTCCGATAGTAGCGCAGACATTTAAAGTACCATCTGGATTGATGTAAGCATAATATTCCCTTCTTGTTGATGCAGCAGTTTCCCTGGCGTGAAA
>DAOVQH010000154.1 GCA_030628755.1 Candidatus Cloacimonadota bacterium
ATAATCAGCAAATCCTCCGGTTTCCTCTTCCAATCCACTAATATAACCCTGTAGTTTTAATTTATTATTTCCCACATCCATCTTGATCATATCCCTTTTCAGGAAATCACTTCCAAATACTGCCAGCATTCGTTGTTCTATATCTTTAACCGCTGGATAGTTCAACCTTTCTTTACCATCGGAAATGAATCTAAAGTGAACCTTCGGATATAATATGGATTGATAATGGACATAATTGAGAATATGTTTAAATTCCACCTGATCTGATTTCAGGAATTTCTTTCGAGCTGGTATATTGCTGAATAATTTCCTAACAGATACTATCGTACCAACATTTGCAGAAGTTTTGGAAAAATCTGCCAATTGTCCTGAATTAAATTCAACTTTGGATGCTGTTTCACTTTCTTCATCTCGTGTAATCAAAGTTAATTGGCTAACAGCAGCAACGCTGGGAAGCGCTTCTCCCCGAAAGCCCAATGAAGAAATATTGAAAATATCTGTAACTGTTCTTATTTTACTGGTTGCATGTCTTTCAAAAGATTGAATAGCGTCATCTTCACTCATTCCGAAACCATTATCAGTAACCTGAATAAGTTTTTTCCCACCATTTTCGATTGTAATTGTTATCTTAGTCGCTTCAGCATCAATGGAGTTCTCAACCAGTTCTTTTACTGCTGAGACTGGTCGCTCAACAACTTCGCCAGCAGCTATCCTGTTTGCAACTTCTTCAGAAAGAATCTTGATATTGCCCATTTATATCCTTTTTATTTCGTTTCTAGTCAAGCCTGAAGATTTCGACTCGAGACTAACGAAACCTTTCGTCCGACCTGTGTTTTTCTACCCTTTCCACTCTCTTCTTCAGCCATCCGACCTTGCTGTTCTTATTTATATCAAAACAGTCAAATTTCGGTACAAAAGGTTTGATGTCCAAAAGTGGAGTTCCATCTACAATGTCAACATTAGAAATATGAAGGATGTTTTTTTCGATCTTTTCAAGCCGCACAATTGACATTCCTATCTGGTTTGGACGATGAGGGGCACGTGTGGCAAATACTCCTCTTATCTTGTCTTCCATAAATGGCATCACTTTTAATTTGTATCCTTCAGAAAGATGGAAATTGAAAAGCAGGACAATATGAGAAAATCCATCCAAATTCTTTAAGCCATCTTCGAATTCTGCAAATACTTCAACTGTACCTTTCACTCCTTTTGCTCCGGCTGGTTGAATAGGCATATTAACAGGTTTTTTAAAAGGAGAATGAATAATACCAATTGGTTTGAATTCTATTTTTTTCACTATTTTTCCCATTTTTTAATTTAGAATTTTCCCTTTCAGCGTCCATCCAGTTGCATCTGTTATTTTTACATTCACGAAATCACCAATCAAGGATTTATCACCTTTGAATACTGTAATTTTGAAATCTCTGCTTTTCCCTGAAAGTTCATCCTCAGACTTCTTACTGACTTTTTCCACATAAATCTCTTTGGTCTTCCCTATCTGGTCTTTATATTTCTTTAAAGTAATTTTTTCCTGCAGTTTGATGAGCTTTTGAAGACGTTCAAGACGAATTTCTTCAGGTATCTGATCTTTGAATTTAGAGGCTTTTGTCCCTTCTCGTGGAGAAAATTTGAATGTAAACGCATAATCGAATTTGATCTTCTTCATCAGGTCGTAAGTTCTCTGGAACTGTTCTTCAGTTTCTCCAGGAAATCCAGCAATAACGTCAGTAGTAATGGCTATTTCAGGTATTGCTTTTCTAAGTTTCTGAACTATTTTGTAAAAATGCTCTGCAGTGTATCCCCTATTCATCTTTTTTAATACTTCATCATCACCGGATTGTAGTGCTAAATGTAAATGTTCACATACTTTTTCAGAATTTGACATTACTTTTATTACTTCGTCAGAAAGGTCTTTGGGATGCGATGTTATAAAACGTATTCTACGGATCGTATCGATTTTATTTACTTTTCGAAGTAATTCTGCGAAATTTACTCCTTCATAATTGTAGGAATTAACATTCTGCCCCAGTAGAGTAATATCTTTAAATCCTTTTTCTCCAATTGTTTTTATTTCTTTAAGAATGTCATCTATTGCCTTGCTGCGTTCACGTCCACGAACATACGGAACAATGCAGTACGAACAAAAGTTATTACAACCCCTCATTATGGTAACAAAAGCATTGAACTTACCTGAATGAATTGGATAAAGATCTTCGTAGATTTCTTTATTATTTACTATGGTTTCTGATTCAAATCCTGGATTTTCAAATAAATTTGTAATAATTTCCGGAAGATTTCTATACTGATCAGTTCCAACCACAAAGTCGATATTCCTATTATATTCATTGAGCTTATTTCCCAGACGCTGCGCCATGCAACCAATAACACCAATTTTCAAATCTTTTTTTGATTGTTTCCTGGACATTTCATTATTTATACGTCCCAACACCCGATCTTCTGCGTGTTGACGAACAGAACAGGTATTGAAAATAATAATATCAGAATTATCAATATCCTGAGATATTTTAAAATTATTGGTGCTAAGAATTGATGCTACCAATTCGCTGTCTGCCACATTCATCTGGCAGCCGTAGGTTTCTATAAATACTTTCATAATCTTATAGAACGCGGATGACACGGATACAACGGATAATCACAAAAAAGAATTAAATTTAAGATATCCGCAAAAATCCGTTCAATCTGCTTTCTTAATCTTTCTTTTGTTCGAGAAAATAACTCTTTTAAATTCAGGTTTCTTTCCAAAATTCAAGAGTAAACCAACTTCCATATTTGTTGCTTTTAAATAATTTATTAACTGATATTTGTGTTCATCACAAAGTGTTTCAGTAACTTTTAATTCGAGGATTATTTTATTATTCACTGCTAAATCTGCGAAATATTCACCAACAATGTTTCCTTCAAAATAGACTTTTATTTTTTTTTGTTTTTCTACGTTGAATCCATATTGTTTAAGTTTTATTATCATTGAGTTCTCATAAACTTTTTCCAGAAAACCATAACCCAATGTATTATAAACCGCATAAAACGCTTCAATTATTTTTTCAGTAATATCTCCATGAAGCATATCATCTCCTATTTTTTAGAACACTGATGACACTGATTGAACGGATAATTTTTCCAACTGCCTTTCAATCTTCGTCTCGAATGCTTTCTGGGCTACGGAGAATGAATGCTAAAACTTCGGCAAAACAGGCCGACTTACACTGACTTTCAATTACTAGCATTTTTTTATCCGTGAGCATCCGTTCGATCAGCGTTATCCGTGTTCTATTATTTCTTTCAAAGTCTCTTTCTGTCTCCCAATAAAACAATATCCCTCAAAGCTTCTTCATTTTTGGCATTAAGCCATTTTTTCTCAAAATTCGGATTCTGCACAATTTGGGCAATAGCAGCCAAAGTTTGCAAGTGGAAGTTTCGTTCATCCTTTGTACCTGCAATTACAAAAACAATTTGAATCTTTGGAGCTTCTTTGGAGAAATAAATACCATCTTTACATCTGGCTAAAAGAATGTTAAATTTATTTTCTCCACCAATTATTATATGAGGAATTGCGAGATTCTCTGTTAAAACTGTTGAACTCTCCTCTTCCCTTTCTATCAGTCTTTTTAGAAAGTAATTATAACTTTTATCAATGGTTGAACTAACTTTATCTGAAACCATTTTGAAGAATTCCTCTTTTGTAACCGGTTTTTTTATATCAAGGATAATACTTTTCTCAATAATATGATCAAATCTATCTTTTTGGATTTTATCTCTTTCGCGAATTATCTCTTTTAGTTCAGTTTCCAGAGCGGTTGTAGGAAGATCTTTTGCTTTTATCCTCTGAATAATATGTAGAAGTGCAGACTCTCTATTTGAACGTATTCTCCCATAGAACCAATACCAGAGGAGTCCACCAACCATAAATAAACTGGCAATCAATATCGGTGTTTTTCCCATTTGAATAATTAAAAAGCCATAGGCAATAAGTGCAAATATCTGGATCCAGGGATAGAGAGGTGAACGGAACTTTGGACGGTAATTCTGAATCCCGCTTTCACGCATTATGATAACAGCAATATTTACAAAAGAAAAGAGCAAAATTTTAAGGGTTGATGCAGTTTTAACTAACATTTCCAAATCTAAGAATAAAATTACAGATATCATGAAGAGAGTTGTGAAAATAATGGATACATGTGGAGTTTGAAATCTTTTACTTACTTTTTCAAAAAATGAAGGCAATAACCTATCTCTACTCATAGCCATTGGGTCTCTGGAAGCTGCTAAAATACCTGCATTTGCAGTTGAAATGAATGCTAAAAGCGCTGCAATAGCCAGAATAATCTTACCTGCACTACCCATAAATACATTTGCACTATCGGAAATCGGAGTTAAAGAATAATTCGCAGGTTCAGGTCGAAGAAGTCCATCACCAAGCACTCCAACCGTAACGAAAACAACCAGAACGTAAATTATAGTTACTATTACAAAAGAGAGTATCATACCTAAGGGAATATTCCTGGATGGATTTTTGATTTCTTCTGCAACACTGGCAATTTTTGTTAAACCACCGTAAGAAATGAAAATTAGCCCAGCAGTCATAAATAATGTTTTCATATCACCAATCATAAAATTCTGGAAATGCTGGTTCTTAACTGCAGGAATTCCTCTGAAAACATAAATTACTAAAATGCTGATAAGTACAATAACGATAATGGATTGAAGTTTTCCTGTATGTTTCACACCAATTATATTAATTACTGAAAATACAATACAGAAAACAACTGCAATGATTTTAATTTGCCAGATTGGAATTGCAGGATATAGGATTATCGAAAATGCTCCGATACCCAGAAGGGCAAAAGCGCTCTTAAATGCAAGTGAGAACCATGCAGAAATACCTGCTAATGTACCAAACCCAGCACCCATACTTCTCCCCACAAAAAAGTAAGTTCCACCTGATTTTGGCATAGCAGTGGCTAATTCAGCTTTGCTTAGCATGCTGGGAATAACCAGAATCCCTGCTAAAAGATAGGCAACAATAACAGCAGGACCTGACTTAAAGTAAGCAAGTCCCGGAAGTATAAAAAGCCCTGAACTTATCATTGCTCCTGATGCTATACAAAAAACACCAAGCAAACCCAATTCTCGTTTTAATTTTGGCATAACAATTCCTTTTTTTATAGAACACGGATGACACGGATAATGCGGATCATCACAGATTTATTTTTTGAACTAAAAAAATTAAAAAGAATATTTCTTATCAGCGAATATCCGTTCCATCTGTGTTGTCCGTGTTCAATTTATAATCTGTGTTCCATTATTTACGATCGTTGGTGAAAATAACTCTTTTAAATTCAGGTTTCTTTCCAAAATTCAATAACAAACCCACTTCCATATTTGTTGCTTTCAAATAATTTATTAACTGAAATTTGTGCTCTTCACAGAGTTCTTCAACAGCTTTAATTTCTATGATAACCTTTTTATTTACCACTAAATCTGCAATATATTCTCCAACAATATTTCCCTCAAAATACACTTTAATTTTTTTCTGTTTTTCAATTGTAAATTCAAATTGTTTCAACTTGATTATTAAAGAGTTTTCATATACTTTTTCTAAAAAACCATAACCCAATGTATTATAAACCTTATAAAAAGCTTCAATTATTTTCTCAGTAATATCTGAATGTAACATCCTATCTCCTTTTTTATAGAACACAGATGACACGGATTAGACGGATTTCCACGGATTTTTATTGATAATTAATTTTTTTATCTGTGACTATCCGTTCCATCCGTGTTATCCGTGTTCCATTATTTTTTACTCCACAGTTTGAGTTGCTTTAAGAAGTTCAAGCTGTTTCTCAATTTCTTTATCTTCAATTTTTTTAAAAAGATGAGAAACTTCGCTGATTTCAAATTTGATTTGTTTTTTATCTAAATCTTTCCAGGAGATTTTTTCAGGAAGATTTATCATTTTTCGTAATTTTTTCATACCTTTTGGAATTATTGGTGAAAACACAATAGAAATAATTCTCAGAAGCTCGGTACAAACCCAAAGTGTTTCTTCTGCCTTTGCTCTGTTTTTCTTAATTTCCACCCAGGGTTGAGTTTCATCAAAGTACTTATTTCCAATCCTGGCAATATCCATCGCAAGTCTTGAAGCTTTTCTTACCTGGTAATTATTGTAGCTTTTTCCAATGTAATCAGCAATTTTATATACTTCTCTCAGGGTTTCCTCAGATTTTTCAGACAGAACTTCAGGTTTTGAGATTTTTCCATTAAAATACTTTTGAGCAAATATAAAAGTTCTGTTAGCAAGATTTCCC
>DAOVQH010000076.1 GCA_030628755.1 Candidatus Cloacimonadota bacterium
CAAATTTTTTAGTGCAAAAGATAAGTAATTTTTTAAATTGTTATACAAAATCATTTAATAAAGTATATAATAGAAGAGGTTCTCTTTTTCAGCGACCAACAAAAAGTAAACGTATATCCTCAGAAAATTATTTGCAAAGAGTAGTTCGTTATATTCATTGCAATCCTCAAAAACACAAATATATTAACGAAATTGAAAATTGGCAATTTTCTTCCTATCCAGATTATGTAGGGTTACCTTTAAAACCTGACAGGTTTAAAGTGATTTTTTGGAAACCTGACAGGTTTAAAGTGAATTGTTTATTGACTATATAACCGGCATTTCATAAATTGCAAATAGAAATAAATTGTTTAATTTTTTTACTAAAACAATTAAGGAGGAGAGATGTTAAAAGGCTCTTATGTCGCTCTAGTTACTCCATTCAAAAATAATGATATCGATTATAATGCGTTGGAAAATCTTCTGGATTTCCATCTAAAAAATAATACAGACGGGATACTTTTCTGTGGTACTACCGGAGAATCTCCATCATTGGCTGGAGATGAAAAAGAGCGTCTGGTTCAATTCGGTTTGAAAAAAATAAACAAACAAAAGCCTGTGATGATGGGAACTGGAACCAATAACTTATATCACACAATATCAGCCACTATTAAAGCACAGGAATGGGGGGTTGATTACGCTCTTGTCATCACACCATATTACAACAAACCAACTCAAGCGGGCATGTATCATTATTTCAAGGCTGTTGTAGAAAATACTGATATCCCCATTGTTATTTACAACGTACCCGGTAGGACAGGTGTTAATATCGATGCAGATACAACCATTAAACTGGCAAATGAATTTAAGAGTATAGTGGGAATAAAGGAAGCCAGTGGAGATCTGGTTCAACTTTCAAAGATCGTAAAATACACTGATGAAGATTTTTCAGTGATGTCTGGTGAGGACGCACTCAATCTTCCGATAATGTGTTGTGGGGGAAAGGGTGCTATCTCTGTAACTGCGAATATCGTTCCTCAGAAAGTTCATGATCTGGTTGATCTATGTATTAAGAGGGAATACGATAAAGCCTTAGAAATTCATAAGGAACTTATTGAGCTTAATAATGCAATGTTTATAGAAACCAATCCCATACCTGTAAAAGAATCGCTGCATTTAATGGGCATGATCGAGAATGAACTTCGGCTTCCATTATATTATTTGAAAGATGAGAATTTAGAGAAACTAAAACAGATTTTAAAAAAATATAAGTTGATATAAACAAAATTGAGAAGACAAGTAAGAGAAAATAGGAACCTGGTAATTTGCCCCAGGAACAAGCAGTTCACGGACTTGATTGTTTGTGCTGCTAGCTGTGAATATAGGCGCTATTGCAAAATATATAAGCAAAAGATCAGTCTTAAAATCTTACTTGATTATGTTGAGAAACATCCAAATTATGAATTAGTAGGAGAGCTTATGCCAATCGCAAAAGCAATTAACAAAGGTGAAAAAAAATTCTGGATTGTAACCGGTGAAAACCAGTACATCGAAGTGACAGAAAAGGAAATCATGAAGAATCCACAAAAGTACATCAAAAAACAAATATGGCAAAAACCACCTTTCAGATATGAGGTTGTGGTTACATTAAAAAGAGTAAAAGCAGAAGAATAACTAAGATTTATTTCTTCTAGTCTTTGGTTTTTTCCTGTATGTAAAGAATAGGAGAATAGCCAAAAAACCCAGGAAATCTGCGATTATATCCCAGAATGAGAATTGCCTACCTGGAATCGGGATCTGGTGCAATTCATCAAAAATGGGTACGATTATTGCCAGTATCCATAAAACTTTCAGAGTTTTGATTAGATTCTTTTTGAGATGCATTTTGATAAACAAATATGCAAATATTATGTAAACAACAAAATGTGCGATCTTGTCGATGTTAAAGGGTTCATCTACCGGGGTTTTCAGTTTTGGAATTGAAGTTAAGGTAAGAATTACAATCGACCAGAGAATAAACAGGATTTTATAAGTTTTTAGATTCAAAATTTTTATCTCTATTCCTTTTATCTTTAATCTTTACTCCTGATATGCTTCCAGTTTCCAAACTACAGGGAATGGTTTCATTGCAAATTTTGCTTTAACAGGAATTCTTTTTTCATCATCAGTAAACCAGAAGAAGAGTGATTTTTCTTCATCAACTAAGTTATTTGTAAGCATATCACTGCGTTCTTTGGAACCCGGGGAAATTTTAAAGCATGTAATTTCAACTTTAATTGTACTTATTTTTCCCAGAGGAGTCTTAAGAATCTCATTTCCAAGAATCCTGTACTCAGCTTTCCAGATAATTTTATTGGCATCTATCCACATATATCCCTGATTCAGATCTATAGTATTACGAAGATAAAATAGTGCTGAAAAGAAATCCCTGCTTGTAGATTTTATACTATATTCACAGTTTTTATCTGGATCAATGTAGCTTGTTCTATTTGCAGTTAGATTTTCCCTATTGTATAGAGTAATTCTATCTTCAACGTACTTTTTCTGATTTATTTTCTTTTCATATCTTAGAGGAAGATAATTATCTGAATATTCAGATAAATAAAGATTATCCATTTTCGATGCAATACTTGCTATGGAAGTGGATTTTGCCCTGATTTCAAGAATGTTATTAATATCGGTTATTCTAACTTTAACGACCTTAATTCCAAGGTATTTGATGGAAAGGTCTATTTGTTCCGAATTTAGAAAAGAATAAATTAATATAAATAAAAAAATTAAAGAAAGAAATTTAATTTTCAGTTTCATCAGAATGTTTTATTAATTTCATTTTTGCGTAATGAATGCGTTGAGCTTTAATATTTGTGATTATAAATTTAGCACAATTTTCGTAAATAAAACTCTCGTCCTTTAAAGGAACTTTATTGAAATTATCGTAGAGAAATTCAGCAAGATTATCGTATTCTTCCTCGTCGATGTTTAAGTTGAATTCCTCGTTCAATTCAGCAATGGAATACATTCCACTGATTAAGTATTCGTTTTCTGACAACCTTGAGATCATCGGTTTCTCTTTATCATATTCGTCCATAATCTCACCAACGAGTTCTTCCAGAATATCCTCCAGTGTCAGAAGACCAGCAGTTCCACCATATTCATCAACCACAATAGCGATTTGTATTTTTGTACTTTTAAACTGGTTGAGTAAATTCTGTATCTTTACATTTTCGGTTATAAACAAAGGAGGTCGAATAAATGATGTTAGAGCTTGTTTTGTCGGATTCAAAATGATATCTTTTGCATAAACAATACCAATAACATTATCGATATTCTTTTTGTATATTGGAATCCTGGAATAACCGGATTGTATAATTTGTTCTTTAACCTTTGTTAATCCTTCTGAGGAATCAATAGCAATTATATCTACACGAGGGATCATAATTTCTTTTGCTAAAGTAGAGGAAAATCTGAAAATACTTGTTATGATTTTTTTCTCGTTTTCTTCCAATGAATCCTGCGTAGCTCTGGATTTGATAAGGTTTTTAAAATCCTCTGAAGTTAGATTTGCAGGTTGTAATGTATCTTTTCTCGTAGAAAATAAGGAACTTATAAACTCAAGTATTTTAATAATCGGCCAGAGCAGGTATTTAATTATTTCGAGAAAGAAACTGGAAAATCGAGCTACTTTCTCAGGAGAAGAAAAAGACACCAATTTGGGTGTAATTTCCCCGAATATTAAGAGTAAAATCGTCATGACACAGATTTCCACTGCCATTATCAATGATTGGGATAGATGACTCAGGTATTTATTTCCAATACTGATTGCAATTATTGCGGCAGTAGAGGCAGCAGCTACGTTTACAATAGTGTTTCCGAGTAATATAATTATTAAAAGTTCCCTTGGATTTCGCAGTAATCGAAATATACGCCTTGAACTTCTGGTTTTCTTTTTTTTAATTTTCTTTAACTGAATTTTGGATAGAGAAAAGAAAGCTGTTTCCGAACTTGAAAAAAATGCAGATAAAAGCAGGAAGCCAATTATGGCTATAAACGCGAAACTATCATCCACGAGTTCTAAATTTCTCCTTTAATTTTTCCTGATATTTTTTTTCTTTTATTCTCATAGTTTTGTTTTTTGGTGTTGAAAGATGGTCGTATCCCAGCAAATGCAAGACTCCATGTAAAAAAAGCACTTGTAATTCTTCCTCCAGAGTTCTAGTCCCCTTTTGTATGTCAGCTACATTGATGTCAATAATAATATCACCAAGTAGAGGAACTTCAGGTATATTTGCTTGGAAAGAAATTACATCTGTCAGTTCGTTTCTACCCAGATATTTTTTATTCAGTTCACGAATCGAGCTGTCATCACTCAGTTCGAGATTTACAAAGCAATTTTTTGGCAGGTTTTCTTCTTTTACTAACATTTCCAATATGTTTTCAAATATTATAGAAGGAAAATATTTATTTGTATGATTTTCGATTATAACAGATTTATTTTTCAGGGTATTCAAGCCTTTTCCTGTAAACTCCCATAATGATAGGAAGCATAAAAGTTTTGATGGTTTCAAGTTCCTTCAATGTTAATGGAGTTTCGTCGAGTTGTCCATCATTTATTAGTTTTAAGATGGTGTCATCGAGAACATTTTTTATTGTATCTTCAGAGAATTCTTCGAGGGATTTTGTTGTGGATTCAACTATATCTGCAATCATTACAATTGCAGCTTCCTTTGATTGTGGTTTGGGACCGTCATAGTAGAACTGCTCTTCATCAATATCAAGATTGGTTTCTATAGCTTTATTATAGAAATAGCGTATTTGCCCCATTCCATGATGTTGTTGAATGATTTCTATAACTGGTTTGGGGAGATTATGTTTCTTAGCGAGAGATACTCCATCAGCAATGTGTTTTTTTATTAATATAGCACTTTCATTTGCCAGCATTTTATCGTGTAGTTCTGATGATTCTGGATTGTTCTCTATAAAAAATTGTGGAGTCTCGATCTTGCCAATATCATGATAATAACTTCCTACACGAGCAAGCAAGTGATTAGCTCCTACTGCCTCAGCAGCGCTTTCTGAAAGATTCCCCACAATAAGTGAATGATGGTATGTACCCGGAGTAATCTTAGACATTTTCTGAAGAAGTGGATTATCAAAATCAAGAAGTTCGAGTAAAATCTGTTTCGTTGCCATGTTCAATTTTCTTTCTACAATTGGAGTAAGTAAGATTAATCCGACAACTGATGTAACGCAGGAAATTATTCCCCATAAAAGATGCCATAAGTAGATGGAAATATTTTCAAATCTGATGATTGATACAGTTGTTATTACAATGAAAAAAAATAGTAACAGGTATAAGGTCAAGGGATAGAATTCTTGTCGTTTTTTCATTTTTTTAAGAGCTATTATACCACCAAGAGTTGCCAGACTTAATATAGCAGGATTAATGAAGCTCCAGTTTAGAAATAATGAAACAAAAATTAAGTTTATGAAATTAAAAAGTATCCCAATATGCGGATTGAAGATCAATGCTACTAATAGGACAGAGAAACTAAAAGGTATGATTAAAGAGGGGATTTTCAAAATTTGGTTCACAAAAACTGTCAAAATTACTGACACTAAAATACTACATGAAATCACGATAAGCCGTGGATATGATGAAAATTCCTTTTGAAAGAATAATAAAAGAACATAATAAAATAATATAAAAATAAGCATCGAAAGCAAGAAAACACCAAAGGACGAGAAAAGTAACTCATAGTTGTTTTTTGCAGCTTGCTGCTCTTTTTGGGCTTTTATAAGAGAGTTAAGTTTTAATAATTCAATGGAAGTGATTTTCTGATTCTTACCAACTATTTTTTCATTTTTCTGGATTTTCCCAATAGTAAGAGGAACATTCTCCCTGGCTTTCTGCTTTTCAAGATTGGTCATTTCATCATCAATCACTATATTTTCTATAAGAATGATATCAGCCATTTCTCTGATTGCATTTATCTCTTTATTGGAAGTTAATTTTGAGATGAGTTTGTTTTTTGCTTCTTCAAGACAATAAAGTCTTTTTAATTCATATTCGGTAATTTTGTTAATCTTTGCAATTTTAATTTTCTGATAGCGATAATTATCAGGGTAGATTCCTATATTAAGAATTTTCGTAAACTCTTCAGTCAAATAATTATAAATTTTCTGACGACGTTTATTGTCTTGAAGGAGTACAACATTTTCGATTGATAGATCATAACCATTCTGAAGTAATTTGTTTCTTATACTTTCAGCATCTTTATTATATGAAAGTGTGAAATGCTGGATTATGAAATCGAGATTTTTCTGCGCATTGAATTTCAGGTTCTCGGAAACTTTGTAGATGGGTTGGACCTTTGCTGCAGCTGCTTCCTGTTCTGCTCGTAATGTTTCAGGACTTTTATAAACATAAAAATCGAAAGGTGCAATAATGTCCTTTTCAGCAATTTCACCCAGTTTTAGATCATAATGATAGGAAACAAAACGGTAGGGACTAACAACAAAATGTAAAAGGGAAATTATTAATGATGTTAGTAAAATAAGGGAAAATTTAGATCGTGTCACCTGATTGTTTACAAAAGAAAGCCTCTCTTTTCAGAAGACAACAGAGAGGCTTTCTTAAAAATATTCGAATTAATCTCTTGGAATCTCAAAGATCTGGTTTGGATATATCAGATCTGGATCTTTGATCTGAGCTTTATTTGCTCTGAAGATCCTTGGCCATTTAGCAGCATTATCATATACTTCGGGATAGGAAGCTATTCTCCACAGACATTCACCTTTAAAGACTTTCCATTCATATGGTAAACCGCGAGGAATTTTCAGAACTTGATCTGGATAAATGAGATTTGGGTCTTTAATTTGGTCACGGTTTGCCCTGTAAATGATAGGCCATTTTGACATTTCGTTATAGATAAAACTGTATCTAGCAATTTTGGAAAGCCAATCATGTTTCACAACAGTATAGGTGTCTTCATAGTATTTAGGTTTAGCAGATTCCAAGCTGTTTTCTAGGTTAACTATCTTGTTATCTAAATCAGAAAACTCTTTTCTAAAGTCTGGAACTTTTGCATACTTGGTTTCTCTATATTCATTGTATTCAGCTATCATTCCACGAACTGATTTTTTTGCTTTCCAGAGTTCTTTATCTGATAATTTGTTCCAGTTAGCAATTTGATTGTTGAAGTATTTGATTTTTTCCATAATTGCTGGAAAATCTGATTTATCAATCCCAAGAAACATGAGGATCTCATCGTGAACTTTAGCGTATTCAGTATTTGCTACAGTGAGTTTTTCCTTTAGATTTTCTATTTCTGCTGAATATTTTTCTTGATCTGCTATTGCATCTGCTTTTCTTTGCTGTAAGTCTGCCAGGTCATTTTCCAGGTTTTCCCAGTAATGGAGTCTCTCTTTTTTCTTTAGTTTTTTGTATTCTTCTTCAGAAAGATAAGTTACTTTTGCTTGCAAAACAATGGGTATAATTAACATTACTACTAACGAAATTAATAATAATTTTTTCATAATTAACTCCTATTTTCCAACCTGAAGTTCTTGGTGATATTCTTTTAAACTTCTTAATTCAGCTTCTTTTGCGGAAAATTCTGCTTCAAGATCACTTTTTTCTGCTTGAAGTTGTGAAGCACTCTCTTCTTCAGCAATTGCTTCTTTTTCTGCTGTGTCTAACTGATCTTTAGTAACTGGTGGTGGGGGAGGAGCACATGCAGAAAGAAGAAGGGAAATTAAAATTAAAATTCCAATTAATAACTTTAACACATTTTTCATAGTATCTCCTTTAAATTTTTTCAAATTACTAACTATACTCATTTTTAGTTTAAAAAAAATTTGTCAAGAATAAAGCTAAAATAATCACCTAAATTAATTAAAAATTATTTTATTTGACATTTTTTTAGAATCTAATTCATAATAACTTTGTAAGAGGAAAAGAAAATAATTTCCCTGGAGGTGAACATGAGTCACAGGTCAAAAGATAAGAGAACACATGAAACTAAGAAAAAATCTAAACTTTCTTTAAAAGAAAAAAGAAAGATAAAAAAGGAAAAAAAGGAAAAGAAATCACTTTAACATTGTAAGGAGAGTAAATGAAACATAAGGAACGATATACCATTAAGAATAATAAGGATATAATCCTTGGCCGGACAAACAACATCCAGGAAGCTCTAAAAATTCAAGAAGAACACAAACATGAGGGTGCTTACATCGATGATAGGAAAAGCAGAAATAAACACAAAAAGAATTTTTTTGATAAAATCTAAGAATTGAATACAGTCATTTATATTTCCTTTAGTCTATTTTGCATTTTTTATTGTTTATGCTAAACTTATTAAATGAAAGGAAATATCAAAGGTTTAGAAAAAATAATGAGAGGAGAGAATCTGGTGTTCCAAACTTGGTGATTTCTAAATGAGAAGTTTGGATAACGGTTTAATTAGAGTCCTTCCATAAAGTAGGTTTTAACGATAAAATGAGACTTGACTTAAGACGCCAGTCTTGAGTTAAGTTGAATTATTCCAAGGGATTGGAAAACTTAAGTAAAGTCAACTAAAGCTAACTTAACTCAAATTTTCATAGTTTACTGATAGACTCTAAATAATTTCTTTATCGATATAAATGATTTTTTTTAAAAATTCTTATATCATAATGTTTTGAAAATGATAAAAAACTTGACATATTGAATTACAATAAAGATTTAAAAACTTAAAGAAGATTAAGAAAGAATAATATGATTAAACAAAAAAACGTTAATATTTTTTCGTGTTTAATTCATTCAGATAAAAAAATAATAAAAATTACTTGCAATGAATTAAATGAGGAGCAAGATATTTTGAGATTTAAAATAATCCAGACTGATAAGTTGAATAGCTATAAAAATTTATGTAAAAATTCTATTGATGTAAAAAGTTTTTATAATAAAGTCGCATATCCCTTAAAAACAGAATGTAATTTAGAAAACCTAATAACACTTAAAGACTTTAAAACATACTCATCTGACAAAAAAATTAGTGTCAATACACATTTTTCAAAATCGTATCAATTAGGTTTTATTACCTTAAAAGAGAATTCTACCATATCATATTTAAAATATGAATTAATGAAAGAATCTTTGCAAATTGTTTTAAAAAAATATTTTCAACACAAGAATGAAGGATGTTTTTTTGATAAAAAAACCAATTTAGAAAATATTAAAATCTGTGATTTTTGTGAAAAGCAGTTAATGAATGAA
>DAOVQH010000146.1 GCA_030628755.1 Candidatus Cloacimonadota bacterium
CTCAAGACCTATTCCCATCACACGACAACCTTCTGCATTTTCTATGATCTCTTTTAAACGGGTCTGAAGCTTTATTGTCATCTCCTGTGCGTCTTCATAATTCCTGGCTGATAATGGTATGAACATGGTCTCCTGCATGGATATATTGCTCTCTGGATATTCCTTCTCTGTATGACGTCCTCCCATGCCTGAGTTACGGAATTGCCAGGGCACACTGATTAGTTGCTCTCCCTTTTTGATCTCCTGCATACGGCTTGTCTGGATGAGTTCCTTTACTTTTGCTGCTTGCTCTATCCAAGCACCTATGGGCTTTACTTCCTCTGCCCGTTTCTGGGCAAGACGCTCTCGCTCCCTGAACTCCTTCCATTTGCCCGGATCTGCAAAAAAGGAATCAAGCATGCCTACAACACCAAGACCAAGGAATAACCTTCCAAAATTTACTATTAGAGGAATACCAATGAACCTGCCTGAAGGAATAGCAATTACAGCTAAAAACAGTCCAATAACTCCAAGCACACGACTAATCTTGGGACCCTCAGCTGCAACACCCAGATCAAATGGAGCATCAATATAATAATTAAGTCCTTTTCTAACTATTCCCGGACACAGACCAAGTGGTCCGAAAATCACTATTTTTATATTAAACACAAAATATCTTAAGGCCCATGAAGGATGTCTGAAGAAAGAGATTTTCTTACCTTTTACAATACCTTCACGGAGTTTTAATAAATCTTTTAATAGATTCTTTTTTATTCTTAGACCAATGTTGAAAAACAGACACCTTAAGAAAGATCTCTTTTTATCTTTGAATTTTTTCTCAATTTCTTCTAAATCTTTAGACAGACCAGCATTCTTCTTTAAAACAGTTGCTTTGATCGCTTTGATAAAATGTCCTCGCTCATGCCAGCCTGTTGAAATAAGATATGTAAGAAACCAAATGGTTGCCGAAATAAGAGTGGCATAAGAAGCAAATATAAATCTCAATACTTCCCAGGTAGAATACTCACCTTTAGGAAGGGTAAAAAGCGAAAATATGTTAGCAAGATATAAAGGTACAAGGATGTGGTCTGCAAGAACGCGACCTCTATCCAAGAAAGCACCAAGCTTTTTGTTATTATTTATTCTTTTCATAAATATTGAGATCCTAATTCCATAAAATTAAAAATTTAAACTTTTTCTTTTATCAATCAAGAACATTCTCTAAAATTCCTCTATAAATTTTAAACCAAAACATTAGAGAAGGTTTTTTCCTGTCTACTATTTACTATAAAAAAGACGCAAATATCTGCGTCTTTGAAAATGTATAAATTTATTTTTATTCTAACTTTTAAAAACTTTTTCCAAAGCCTTTATAGAACCAAGCATAGCTGATGCTTCATAAGGAATAACAACAGTTTTATCATCTTTTTGGACAATATCGTTAAATGCTTTGATGTATTTAACAGCAAGCAGGTATTGAGCCGGGTCTGTACCTGTAGTTTTAACAGCCTGGGAGACTTCTTTGATTGCCTTTGCCTCAGCTTCTGCAACTAAAACTTTTGCTCGTGCTTCCCCTTCTGCTCTTTTAATTTTTGCTTCTCTATCACCCTCTGCAACTAATATTGCTGACCTTTTTTCTCCTTCAGCTTCAAGAATTTTAGCACGTCGGTCACGCTCAGCCCGCATCTGTTTTTCCATTGCTATTCTAATTTCTTCCGGAGGGTTAATGTCCTGAAGTTCAACACGGTTAACTTTTACTCCCCACTTGTCTGTTGCATCATCTAATATTTCACGAAGTTTGGTGTTAATCGTATCTCGTGAAGTTAATGTTTTATCTAATTCCAATTCTCCGATAACATTACGCAAAGTGGTTTGAGTGAGTTTCTCGATTGCATTTGGAAGATTATTTATTTCATAAGTAGCTTTAACCGGATCTGTTACCTGAAAATAGAGAAGTGCGTCGATCTCAATTGTTACATTATCGCTGGTTATCACATTCTGGCGCGGAAAGTCATACACGGTTTCTCGCAGATCGATCCTGCTTTCAGTTTTTATCTGGATATACTTATTTCCCTTAAAATCTGTTTTAACATACCGCCAGTTTATCTGACGCGACTTATCTACTACCGGCCAGATTATGTGAAGCCCGCTTTCAAGAGTTCTATTGTATTTTCCAAGTCTTTCGATTATCATAACCTGTGCTTGTTTTATAACAACAAGACCTTTTGTAATTAATATTAGAACTAATACTGCTAAAATAATAAAGATTATTGTCATTACTCCTCCTTTTGAATTTCTTCTTTTAATGAAATATGCAAAATAGACAATTTCACTTTATTTGTCATTCCCGTGAAAACGGGAATCCATTTAAATAAAGGATATTGGATTCCGCATCAAGTGCGGAATGACAAAAAAGGGGTATTTTGCAGATCTCATATTTCTTCTTTTATAGAAACAATCAATTTATTCCCTTCCACTTTGATGATTGTTACTTTTTCATCTTTTTCTATTTTTTTCCCATCCTCGGAAACTGCTGACCATTCTTCACCACCAACTTTCACATATCCTCTACCATCTTCAGGAATCTCTTTTACAACGATCCCTTTCTTTCCTTTCAAAGCATAGATATTTGTCTCCTCAGAAGACTTGGAAATTAATTTTTTACTGAGTTTTCTCGAACTGATAAAAACCAAAAAAGTGATAACCGCAAAAACCAGTATTTGCAATGGGACACTTTTAAGTACAATAGATACCAGCCCAGTGATTATTGCCCCTATTCCAAAACTCATAAATAAGAAACCCGGTGTAAATATCTCAATAATAATACAAATAATTCCAATGGCTACCCATATCAACCATGGATCCATTTAAAACCCTCCTAATAAAATTTATTCCTCTTTTATTGTTTTCCCGTCTTTGTCCTTATAAATTTTCTTTACCTTTCTGCCATAAGGGCGTCGTCTATAACTATAACCATAGCCTGAAGCCGAGCCTCTTGCAGTTTTAATTCCCATTGCTGCCATAAGTCTTATCAACAATATTGTGATATAATAGAAGATTATTAAACCAATAATAAGAGTAATAAGCACAACAAATGTAGTCAAAACAAACACTTTCAAGCTTTTCTTTAGTCCACCGGCACTCACCTGTTTCACTGCTGTAAGCATAACCAGGTCATATTCTGAGTTGTATTTTTGTGTTTCATTCTGGTTTTTTAAACTATCGATCTTAGTTTGGATTTTTTCTAATTGCAATCTTAATCGTGATATTGTTTCATCGGACGTTGATTTATTTATTAATTCCTGAACCCTCTTTTTTGCCAGTTGATTATTCTTAAGGCTTTCTTCAATATCCGCACTGAACATAATTGTAGAAGCAGACCTTATATTTTCAGTATCTAAACCATTAACCTGTCTTAATTTCGTCATTATTTCACTATAATAAGTATTATGAAACTCGAAAACAAGTAAATGGTAAGAACTTTTTGAATCGGAATATTTAGCTGATGTGTCTTCATATTCAAGAAATCCGACAAGAAGGGAATTAATATCGGCCAGGTCTTTGACATTATATGTCATTTTTATCTTTTTAATATTAGATGAGCTTTCGAACATTTTTTGTGCAACTGAAGTATCCATTATAACCTTGCTCTGAATGAACACATTTTTGATATTAGACCTTTTAAGACCAAGGTAAACAGATATTACGATAATTCCTATTATAACAATATACTTTGTATCCCTTCTTAATCTAAACATTTAATTAACTCCTCTTTTATTTTTTAATAATTCATCTGCATGCCTTAATGCTAATTCCGTATTAGAACCAGAAAGCATTCGAGCGATTTCTTCACGTCTTTCATTCATACTAAGAACATTTACCTCTACCTTTGAAGTCTTTACTCCTTTTCTTTTAACTATTGCAAAATGCCTATCTGCATAAGCTGCAATATGGGGTAGATGGCTTATACAGATAACTTGATGAAATTTCCCAATGTTATGAATAAACTCAGCCAAAAGTTCAGATGTGCGGCCACCTATACCTGAATCAATTTCATCGAAAATTATCACTCTCCTATCCAATCTGTCCGACAGAATTTTCTTTATCGTCAGAAGGAATCTGGATAATTCTCCTCCAGATGCTGCAAATCTGAAAGGCTGCAATTTAACACCTTTGTTTGCAGAAAAATAAATATCAATTTCATCCTGTCCTGTAACACTTAATCCATCTAACTCAGCTGTAAAATCTTTAGTGTTGTTTACTTTGTCAAATTTTATCTTTATTTTAGCTTCTGGTAAAGCTAATTTCTTTATGCTTGATTCAATTTCCTTCTCAAATTTCAGGGCAGTTTTCTTTCTACATTCAGTCAGCGTGTCAGCTATTTTTCGTATCATCTGTATATCTATTTCAATTTCCTGCTGGAGCTGTTTTATTTTATTCTGACTTGAGGAGAAAGTAGCTGTCCCTTTCTTTATTTCATCCAAGTAATCCAATATTTCTTTTATGTTTCTTTTGTACTTAAGACAAAGAGAATTTATGCTATTTAATCTCTCCTGAATTTCTTCCATTCGTGTACTGTCTATCTCAATAATATTTTGAACTTCCCGTATTTCAGAAACCGAATCATCTAAATTTTCCAGAGCTTCACGAAGTGAAGAAACAGTTTTCTTGATGTGTGAATTATCTTCCTCAAACTTTGAAAGCTGAGCTATAAACGTATTTATTGTATCATAAACTGAACTTTCATTTTCATAGATTACCTGTTCCATCCGGGAAACTTTGTTTAAAATTTCCTCTGCATTTGTCAGCAAATTCAGTTCGGTCTGGAGTTTCTCATCTTCTCCAATTTTAAGGTTCATTCCTTCAATTTCCTTTGTTTGGTATTCGTAGAGTCTCATTTTTTCGGAAAGTTCTTTTTCGTGTTTTTCTAATTTTATTAGGTCCTTGATTTTTGATTCAGTTTCTTTGAATTTAGATTCAAATTCTTCTCTTTTAGAGATCAGATTTCCAAATTTATCCAAGACTTCAAGCTGGTATTCCGTATCGAATAGTCTTTGCTGGTCTCTCTGGCTATGAAAGTCCAATAAAACTTCACGGAACTCTTTTACAATAGCATTTGATATTCTGCGACCATTCAGATAACTTTTCCCGCGGAGGTTTGTTCCTATTTCCTTAACTAGAAATATTTCATTTTCAGAAGTATCTACATCATATTTCTGAAGTAGTTCTAAGAAAGGTTTATTGTCTTTATCTATATCAAACGCAACTTCAAGGTTAGCAGGGTTTAATTCATCAAATAACATCCCGGGAAGAATCTGGCTGCCAAGAATAACATTTATAGCACCAACAATGATCGATTTGCCTGCACCTGTTTCACCTGTCAAAACCTGTAAACCTCTATTAAAATCAAGCTGCAGTTTCTTTACTATAATGAAATTCTCAATCCTCAGATTTTTTATCATTTTTTTCCCATATGCAGTTTCTTTCTTAAAATCTGGTAAAAAGTCTTATTCGTCAATTTTATGAAACTAACCTTCTTCGATGCAGACGTAACCATTATTTCGTCTCCCTCAATAAGAGTATAGCTGTTTTTACCGTCAAGCTGTAAAACGCATTCTCCTTCAGCAGATTTCATTTTGACACCAAGCTTATCCTCTGAAGAAAACACCATTGGACGAACGGTAAGAACATGCGGGTTTAAAGGTGCAACAATAATTGCGTCCATTACAGGAGAAAGGATAGGACCTCCTGCTGAAAGTGAATATGCTGTTGAACCGGTTGGGGTTGAAATGATAATTCCATCACAGCGGGTATCAACCACAAAACGTCTATTACAATAAAACCTGAGATCAATTAATCTTGGGGTTTCACCTTTATAAATCACTGCATCATTCAAAGCTAATGAAGAAAAAATAACTTTGTTATTACGCTTTAATAAAGCTTTTAGAAGCATACGCTTTTGAACTTTAAATTTATTGCTTTTTAGATCATCTATAGACTTTTCTAATTCTGTAATGCTACTTTCCGACAGGAATCCCAATTTACCAACATTTATCCCCAAAAGGGGAGCTTCTGTTTCCATTGAAAGATGTGTTGCTTGCAAAAATGTGCCATCTCCTCCAAAAGAAAGTATACAATCCAAATTCGATTTCTTTATATCCTTTATACAACTAATAAAATCTGGTAAAAGTTGTTTTTGCTCGGGAAATTTATAGAAGCATAAGTCTTTTGTTTCATGAAGTTTTTTAAGTAAATCGAATATTGATTTCTTTTCTAAAAAATGCGGGTTAAAGTATATTCCAAAATTCTGCATATTTACCTTCCTTGCTATAAAGATTCGAAGATTCTAACATAAGAATCATAACGTTCTACAGGAAAATATCCTTTTTCAACAGCCTTTTTAATTGCGCAATCTTTTTCATGAGTGTGGGTACAATTTTTAAATTTGCAATCACCTGCAAATTCCGAAATTCCAGGAAATATCCTTGGGATCCTATCTTTATCTTTTCTGTGTAAACCAAAGGTTTTTATTCCAGGAGTGTCAACTAAATATCCACCAAAATTCCACTCGAGTAATC
>DAOVQH010000012.1 GCA_030628755.1 Candidatus Cloacimonadota bacterium
GATTATAATAAACTGCAGGAATCAACTTCTCCCCCGCTTGAAAAGCTGGTCGTGATCAAACTCAATGGTGGTTTGGGAACAAGTATGGGGTTGAAGAAAGCCAAATCACTTTTGAGGGTTAAAGACAATTTGAATTTTCTGGATATTATCACTCGTCAGATTTTGCATTTAAGAGAAACAACAGAAGAAGATATTCCGCTGTTTTTTTTGCATAGCTTCAACACACAGGGAGATTCTCTTTCCTATCTGGAAAAATATTCAGAACTACAACTTCCCGACCTTCCTCTGGATTTTGTTCAAAACAAATTCCCCAAGATCAAACAAAGCGACCTTTCTCCTCTTCAAAACGAAGACGACACATTAAACTGGAATCCACCCGGGCATGGTGAAATTTATACGGTAATGGCTTGTTCCGGTGTGCTCGATAAACTTCTTGAAAAGGGGTTTCTGTATGCGTTTATTTCTAATTCAGATAACCTGGGAGCTGTTGTGGATGAAAAGATATTAGCGCATTTTGCTGGAAGCAACGAGCCTTTTTTAATGGAAGTTTGCCCTCGTACGGAAATGGATAGAAAAGGGGGACATTTAGCTCAAAATCTAAATGGACAACTTCTGCTGAGAGAGACGGCTCAGTGCCCTGATAATGAGGTTGAATATTTCCAGGATATAAACAGGTATCGTTACTTTAATACGAATAATCTCTGGGTAAATTTGAGAGCATTGAAACAAAAACTTTATGAACACAACAACCTTCTGCCTTTATCATTAATACTTAATTCCAAAGAAGTTGAAGAAGAAAAGGTCTATCAAATTGAGTCTGCAATGGGTGCTGCAATCAGTGTTTTTAAAGGTTCAAAAGCAATTGCGGTTAATAAAGATAGATTTATACCTGTAAAGAAAACGAATGACCTTCTGGCAATCTGGAGCGATGCGTTTGAACTAACGAATGAATACAAATTAAAGTTAAATAATTTTTTTGGAAAATCTCCAGGGATTAAGCTTAATGATAGATATTACAGAACTATCGATCAGCTACAGGAACATTTTAAAGACGGAATTCCTTCCTTGAAAAAATGTAATACTCTGACTATCGAGGGTAATGTTTATTTTGGAAAAAATGTAGAGATTGTTGGAGATGTAAAGATAAGCGGTGATAAGAAACTGGAAAATTGTGTTCTGGAAAATGTGGAGGTATAACCAAAAGACGAAGCATTCTCGTTACCAATCCCCTGATTGGTAATGTAAAAATACGTTCACAAAGGGGACAGATTGTATGAAAACTGATGAAATGCTCGATTTTTTCTCAACCCCCTCTAACTTCCCCTATTTAGGGGGAGAAGCTATCTCCTTATGCCGCAGGCAGTTCCCTTCCCCTTCGACTTGTCCGGCTTTTGACGGATAGGGGGAAGGGTTAGTTTACCACGTGAAATCTCTTTTCATTATTTCACTGTGGGAATGGGGGTCGTTGTAACTTAAAGAAATAATTTTCACACAGACTGAGGAGCTTTGGGAACGAGAGAGAACAGGGAATACATTCTCGTTACCAATCCCCTGCCTGCCGGGGCGTAGTTTACGGAGACAGGATTGGTAACGCTGTAATCCGAAACCCCTGTTTCGGAAAAGGAATGCAAGAAAAACTTTGGAGTTAGTTATTACCCAAAGAGGGTTTCAGGAAAGAGAAGGAAAAATCTTTACAACAAAATAGAGTTAATTAAAATTCTTTTCTAATGGAAAAAAAGTGAATGAGATTAAAAAATTTGGAGTTAATGCAAAATTTTTTTAGGGCATAGCACACATACATTAGGTGTAATTTTGCTTTTTCCCATATTTTTTAATTTTTTATTTGACAGATATAGTTATTACATTATAATTACTTTAGGAGGTTGATATGAAATTAAATATAATCCCAATAGGTAATTCAAAAGGTATAAGAATTCCCTCATCAGTACTAAATCAATGCCATATTGAATCAAAGGTTAATATGCTTATTGAAAATGGAAAAATTATTTTAGTCCCAGTATCAAAAAAAACAAGAGAAGGATGGAATATTAAATTTAAAGATATGGCTAAAAACAACGACGACAATTTAATCATTAATGATGATATTGATTTAGATTCAGGAGATTGGGAATGGTAATTAATCAATATGAAGTTTTCTTAATAAATCTAGATCCCACTGTTGGTAAAGAAATAAAGAAAAGTCGTCCTTGTTTAGTAATATCTCCAAACGAAATGAATCATAATATATCAACCATTATCATTGCACCAATGACAACAAAGTCACGGAATTATCCAACTCGTTTGAACCTACAATTCAAAAAAAAAATTGGTTGGATCATTCTAGATCAAATCAGAACGATAGATAAAAGCAGAATAATAAAAAAATTGGGCGCAATTGAATCAAAAACAATAAAAAAAGTAAAAGAAGTTTTAAAAGAAATGTTAATCGAATAATATGCAAAACTACACCTAACAACGTCTGCAGTAAAATTGGTTTTTTCGCTTCCGTTTGATCCGGCAACTGCCGGATAGGAACGAGAAGGAAAAATCTCCATCTGGTTACCAAAGCCCTCTTTGGTAACCTAATAATTGTTTGAAACCCTGTTTCAGTAAGGAGTAAAGATGCGAACAAGACACAAATTTCTTGAATCAGAATATAATCTTTATTTTCTCACTTTTACGGTTGTTGAAAAAATCCCCGTATTTACCAACTCGAGATATTGTGAAATTATAATAAATAATTTTAAATATTACCGTGAAAATAACTATCTAAAGATATTTCATTATGTTATTATGGATAACCATGTCCATGCGATTATGTCCCATAAAAAGGATATTGGAAAAATTGTTCAGGATTTTAAAAAATATACAGCCAAACAAGCATTGGAATTACTTACAAACGATTCCCGGCAGTGGATAAAATACCTGCTTAAATTTTTTAAAAAGCCTTATAAATCAGTTTCAACTTACCAATTCTGGCAGGAAGGAAGTCATCCGGAATTGATTCAAACACAAGAGATATACAATCAGAAAGTTGAATATATTCATAATAATCCGGTAAAAAGAGGATTAGTTTTTGAAGACAAGGATTGGTATTATTCGAGTTCCAGAAATTTGTATGGATTGGAGAATCCTTTTAAAGTGGATATTTTGGATGATCGTTGGGGGTTAGAAGTGTAATTATCGCCAAAGAGGGCTTTGGCGAAATATGCGTCCCCAAACAGGGGTTTGGGAACGAGAGAATGGTGGGAATGAGAAAAAGGAAATATCCAAAGAGGTTTCAGGTACGATAAGAAAAAATCTTTACAACAAAATAGAATCAATAAAAATGCGACGCAATTGCTGGAGAATGTGAGAAGTCCTTTGGATAATTTAAATATCGAAGAAAGAAAAAGTTCGTATACACTTCCAAATCGGGAGAACGTGTCCGGCAAATGATGGATCCGCGAACTTGAGTTCGGGGATACATTCGTTAAACGAAATTTATAAATTAAAAGGAGAACAGGATTATGAATTATGAGTTTGATAAAAATAAAATCAATAGAGCTCTTGAGGTATTAACTGAATATTTAAATGCGCCAGGAGAAGATAATGATAAACTTATAGAAGATGAAAAAAAAATTGATTCAAAAAGAATATCTGTAATAAATGATATCCTAAAGCCATTAATCAATGATTTTTTTAATAACAAGATATCAATCATTGATTTTAAATCGAAAATTGATAGTACAAACAAACAAAATAATTTATGGGGTTTCAGAGGTATTAAAGGCCAGATGTTCTTTAACATGATCGTGAATATCGCAGATGATCTTGAAGAATGCGAACAAGAGATCAAATCAGCAATTTCACTACCTGAAAACGATACTAACGCAAAAAGTAAAATCAAAAATTTGCAGAGTTATGTCAAAAGGATAGGTGAAGATTTTGTAGAATCAGGAGGTTCAAATTATAAAAAACCAAGAATCAAAAGTATACCATTTTTCCTTTCCTATTTTTGGCAAATTCAGGATAATACAATCTGGCCAGTTTATTATACAAACAGCGTTAACGTTATGGAGGATTTAAATCTATTCCTAAAAGTGGATGATTTAGCTAGTAATTATATAACATTTAAAGAAATTAATTACAAATTATCTAAGATATTTTCAGAAAAAAGTAATGCTGAATTCAGTTTATATGAAGTTGAACACGTATTTTGGTTTAAAGGAGGGAATATTTTTCTCTCTGATGAAAATAAATCCGAAAACATATCAGCAGAAGTAACACAACAAGACTTCAAACTTGCTAGATTACCGGACAGTTATATACCTCCCGTAGTTTTTGTTTTGCCTTTAATAGCTAAAGGGAGCGACGAAATTACCAAAATTGCTAAAGATTCTGGCACACATCTTCCTACTGCCTTTGAGAAATATATTGATATTGCATTTTCAATATTGGGATATGAAACAAAAAGGTTAGGACAAGGTTCTGGAAGAAATCCGGATGGGATTGCATACAATTATGATGATTCTTATGCTATAATATGGGATGCTAAAGTAAGACAAAATGATTATAGCATCGGAACTGATGATAGAACGATTAAAGAATATATTGGTGTTCATAGTAGAGAATTAAAAAAGAGGAAAAGTTTTCGAAATATTTATTATTTAATTATTTCTAGTAATTTTAAAGAAGATTTTGATGATGCAATATGTAATTTAAAAATGGACACAGATGTAAATGAAATAATTTTGCTTGAAGTAGATGCTTTAGTAGAAATGGTTAACATAAAATTACGTGATCCAATTCAAGTATCTTTGGGTCCTGACGGTATCCAACGACTTTTTACATTGAGTGGTATTTTGAATAAGCAAAGAGTACAAGAATTGTCTATATAGAAAATGAGTAATCAAAATTCGGATAACAGTTAACTCACAAACTTTGCAAGCTACTTTCGTGGCGTGAAGAATCGTTATGGGAAAGATTAAAAAAATAGATTGAATAAAAAATGCATCATTGCATTTTATGTATTAATTCATTGATAGATGAGGTTAAAATGGAAATAGAAATAAAAAATAATAAAATAAAAGTTCCTTTAAAAGGTAAAGATTTGTGGATACATTACACACCAGATGAAGAAGTACGGCAAAGATATATCTGCCGTTTGGTAAATCATTATGGTTATTCCTTGGAACAAATGCAACAAGAAGTAACCGTTGCAGAAGATAATAAACGAGGAACCGGACGAGCAAAAGCTGATATTCTTATTTGGAAAACAAAAGAAGAAGTTGAAAAAAAACTACCGATTATTGTTGTGGAGTGCAAAGCTGATAATGTAACAATTGTTGAAGATGATTATTATCAAGGTTCACATTATGCCCATAATATAAAAGCACCTTTTTTTGTGACAACAAACCTGAAACAAACAAAAGTTTTTAAGATTAATTTAGATAGTTTATCTGATGATATTCTAACAGAAATTAGAGATATCCCTAAAGCATCAAAAGCAAACAACTCGAAAGAAATTGAAATGCTGTTTAAACAGGATAAAGTTTTTACTCGTAAAGAATTCACAAAACTATTGTCTAAGTGTCATAATATAATTAGGAATAATGATAAACTCTCCCCTGAAGCTGCTTTTGATGAGATCAGTAAAATTCTCTTTATTAAAATTCAATATGAAAAGAAAAATAATAAAAGACAAATATTTTCATTAGAAGAGGTTAAAAAAGATAAAGAAAGTTATGAAAAATACCGATCCAAAGAAGGATTACCATTCTATCAATTTTTATTTGAGCAAACTAAAGAAGAATTTAAAAAAGATAATTTATTTGAAGAAAATGAAATAATCAGAATTAGGGAAAACAGTTTTGAAGCTATTGTCAAAGAACTTGAGATTTTCAATCTTTCAGCAACATCTAATGATGTTAAGGGAATTGCTTTTGAACAATTTCTTGGTAAAACATTTAGAGGAGAATTAGGACAGTTCTTTACACCAAGAAAAATTGTTAATTTTATGGTTGATATATTGGATCCGGATGAATGTGAAATAATCTGCGATCCTTGTTGCGGAAGTGGTGGTTTCCTTATAAGAACTTTTGAATATGTAAGAAGCAAGATCGAAAAAGAAATTCATAAAACAAAAGAAAAGATTAAACAAGAATTCTTCAATGAAGAATACGAAAAACTAACTGATTCTGGGAAAAAAAAAAATTGAAGGAAAAGTAAATAAACTTTTTATTCAATTAAATGATGAATTTAGTATAAATAAGAATAAAAGCAGATTAAAGATTCTTGCGGAAGATTGTATTTTTGGAACAGATGCTAACCCACGAATGAGCAGAACTGCAAAAATGAATATGATAATGCACGGCGATGGTCACGGAGGAATTCATCACAACGATGGTCTTCTGAATGTAAACGGGATTTTTGAAAACCGGTTTGATGTAATCCTTACGAATCCTCCCTTTGGCTCTCGAGTAACAAAAAGCTTAAAAATAACAAAAGCAGATAAATCTACAGATGAAGAAATTAAGATTTGTACAGATCGCTATGGTAAGGCGTACACCGAATCTTTGAAACAGGTAAATGACAACATTGGAAAATCTTTATTAAGCCTTTATGATACCGGCGATATGAGCGCTTTGACTGAAGTTCTGTTTATTGAAAGATGTTTGAAACTTCTCAAACCCGGAGGTAGAATGGGAATTGTTTTACCGGAAGGAGTTTTGAATAGTTCTAATCTTCAAAAAGTTAGAGATTATGTCGAAAGCAAAGCAAAGATAATTCTTATTACTTCCATTCCTCAAGACGTTTTTATTGCTTCCGGATCAACTGTAAAACCGAGTTTGCTTTTCTTTAAGAAGTTTACAGATGAAGAAGCTAAGGAATGGGATAAAATAAAAGAGAATGCAGAAAAGAGTATTAATGAAAAATATGCATACCAAATAAACCCAATTAAAGAAAGATTATCTTTGAGAGGAAAAACTGCACCAAATAAAGACGAGAAAAGGGAATTAAAAAAACAATTAAAAGAACTTGAAAAGAAAATTGCTCAGGAAATTAGAGCAATTATAAAAAAAGAATTTGCTTATCCAATCCCGATTGCAGAAGTACAAAAAGCCGGGATCAGCACAACTGGAGCAGAAATTTTCAACGAGCTTGATCCTTTAGCTGAAGAATTCTCTGCTTACAGAAAAGAGAATAAACTTTGGAAAAATATGGTCACTAAAATTGATTATGAAATAACAGATGAAGATAAATTGATTCGAATGGAAAATATTAGAGTTGAAAATGCAGCAACAAAGTAATTTCTTAAGAGAAATCAAATATACTGATTTAGACAAATGGTATGTTAGTTTCTATATAAATCCATTTTCTCTAACAAGTATTTATCCTTTAGTAAAATTATACAAACTCATAAAGCCAGAAAAATTTAGAATTGCAAAAAAAGAATATAAAGGAAAAACTTCAATTGTTTCAAAAATTAGTTTTTCTGATGGACTGATTCATTTACGACCTAAAAGAAAAACAGGAATGGATTTATATAAATTAGATAAAAATCATTTGTTGGTTTCAAAGATAAATTTTCATCAAGGAGCTGTTGCTATTAATAAAATTAATAAATTAGTATGTTCAACACATTACCAGCCGTATAAAATTGACTATTCCAATGTAACCGGAGATTATCTAATTCTTGCATTACGATCAAAGAGATTTAAAGAATTCATCAAATATTTAAGAGCTGATGGAATAAAAAATGAAGCAACATTTGATTTTATAGGAAACTTACAAATCCCACTTCCTCCAATCCTTATTCAAAAAAGATTATTGAAACATTATAACCAAAAAATCTCGAATGCAGAAGAATTTGAAATAGAATCGAATGAGATTGAAAAGAATATTCAAAAGTATTTATTTGAAGTTTTGGGGATTAAATTTTCTGAAAAAGAAAATGAAAACAAAATTTTCAAGTTAATAGATTTTAAAGATGTTGAAAGATGGTCTGTTGATTATCTCTCTAATTTAAATACAATAAAAGAGATGCTTCAAGGAAAATTTGAACCCATTAAATTTGGAGAATTAATTAATTCTTTTCAATATGGATTATCTGAGAAATCAAAAAAAGAACCAGTTGGATTCCCAATGCTTAGAATGAGTAATATATACGATAGCGAAACAGTTTTAGATGATTTAAAATATGTGAAAATTGAAGAAAACACATTCAAGAAATACCGATTGGAGAAAGGTGATTTACTATTTAATAGAACTAATAGTAAAGAACTTGTTGGAAAAACTTCAATATTTGTATCAGATGAAGATTACACATTTGCGTCCTATATTATACGTGTGAAATTGAATAAAGAAAAAGTTGATATTAACTATATTAACTTTCTTTTTAATTCTAAAATTCTTCAAATTCAAAAAGATATGATTAGCAGACAAATTTTAGGTCAAGCAAATATCAATTCTATAGAAATGCAGAACTTTCTTTTTCCAATACCTCCTCTTGAAATCCAAAAAGAAATCACTGAGACAGTTCAAAAGATGAAATCTAAAATCAAGAAGCTTAGAAAACAGGCAGAAGCAAATCGGAAACATGCAATCAAAGACTTTGAAAAGGAGATTTTTTCCGATGAAAATTAAAGAACTTTGGATAGAAAATTATAAACTACTTCAGGATTTTCATATTGATTTTGAAAGTCAAACAACTGTTATAATCGGTAAAAATGGTTCTGGAAAATCAACAATTATAGAAATTATCTCACAAATATTTTTAGATTTATATACACATTTCGTTCTTCAGAAAGGAAAGAAACCGGAAGTATTCTTTAAATTAAAATACGATATTGAATATGAATCCAATACTTATGAAATTTATATTACTTCAAGAAAAAGCACGAAAGAATATTATGAAATTGTTTTAAAGAAAGAAAAGGAAACTGGTAAAAAGTATTCAAAAGCAGAAATCGAAAAAGAGTTTATTCTTGGTTACAAAAGTATTTTTCCTCAAAATGTTGTTGTTTATTACTCCGGTATTTCTGAAATTCTGAAAACATTATTTGAAGATTTTCTTAATGAACATATTGTTGGAAGTTTGGATGGTGAAAAAGACATCAAACAACCATTCTATTATTTTGACTCTAAAAACTTTGGAGCTATACTTATTGGTCTGCTGAGTTTTCAATATGGAGATATTCCTGAAATTTTAAAAACTCGCTTTGAAATTGAAAGTTTTAAAGAAATAAAAATTACCCTTAAAAAACCAAAATGGGCAAAAAACGAGGACTATTGGGGAGCGAAAGGAGATTTGCTTACTTTTCTTCAGCGTTTGCGTGATGCCTCAATTGAAAAGAATAAATCTCAAGATGAGATTTCTTATACTTTTGTGAACAAAGAACAACTTGAAGAAGTCTGGGAATTTTACGGTGAAGAAAAAGGGCTTTTTAAATATCTTACTTCTCTTCAATTCAATGGATTAATCAAAGACATTGAAATTATCCTTAATAAGGATAATGAACTTATTTCATACAAACAACTGAGTGAAGGAGAAAAACAATATCTGATAACTTGGGGAATGAAAGAACTTCTTGCAACTCAGAATTCTTTGTTCCTTTTTGATGAACCTGATACTTATCTTCATCCTCAATGGCAAAGAGAATATGTTGAAATTCTAAAACCTGAAGAAAAAGGGTTGGTTAATTTTTTAATTATGACACATTCAGTAAATATCATTTCTGGCTTGAAAGAAGGACAATTAAAAGTAATTCAAAATATTGATGGAAGAGCTTGTCTTAAAGAAATTAGCTTTAAGCATTACGGAAAGCCAGTAGATTTGTTGTTAATTGATTTCTTTGACTTTGATGGGCTAAGAAATATTGATGTCGAGAATAAATTTAGAGAATTAAGGTTACTGATATCAGAGAATAAATACAAAACTGATGAATACAATAAGCTTTTTGACGAAATGGTAGAATTAATCGGTAAAGATGATTTGGATTTAATTACTCTCAAAATGGAAATTGCAAGAAAAGAGAAGCAGAATGAGAAAGATAAATAAACAAGAACCAATAGAATCATTTATAAAACTTTCTTTAGATTATCGTTATTCCAATTGGGAAGATTTTGTCATAAAACAACATAATGTGTTTGAAGAATCAAGATTAACCATATTAATCGATGAACAATGTTGTTTATGTGGTTATACAGAGCTTCAAATTGATAATGAGAGGAAAAATCATATTGATCATTTTCGAAAAAAATCATTATTCCCTAAGTTAACTTTTGATTGGAATAATTTTATAGTTGCAAAGACAGATGACGATTTTGGTGCAAAGTATAAAGATAATAAATATAAAATTAAAAAAGAAGAATATGATCGAATTTTCAATCCAGTTGTAGATAACGTTCAAGATTATCTAGAATATAATCTTTGGGGAGAAATTAAACCAAAAAATGGAATATCAGAAAATATTAAATCTAAAGCAGATAAAACAATTAAAGCATTCAATTTAAATCATAATTCATTAAAACATAGAAGACAAAATTTAATAAAGCAAATAAATGCTTGTTGCGAATATTCGAAAGAAGAGATGCATAGCTTTTTTGAAAATTGTGGATTCAAAAGTTTGCTTGAACAATACTGTTAATTATTCCCATAACAAATCTGTCCACAAAAGGATTCGTGGCAGCAGCAAACCATTATAAAATGGAGAAATTATGCTGAAAAAAGGAATTTTCTGTCTGGAAGGATTATGGTATGAAGATCTGCGGAAGAGGTCTACTGTTGAACCGATTTTACACCTTTTGGAATTGAATTCTGAAGTTCCCTATTTACATTCAGATTGTGCAACTATCGAGGAGTTCAAATTTTATATAGAAAAATGGATTCAGAAAAAGTATGTCAGATACCCGATTTTGTATCTTGCTTTCCATGGTTTGAAAAATGGTTTGTTGATAAATAATAAATTATTTACTTTGGATGAATTCAGTGAGCTCTTAAAAGGAAAATGTAGAAATAGAATAATTGTGTTCGCTTCTTGTAGTACGATAAGTACAAATAAGCATAACCTTAATAAATTTCTTATTAAAACAAATGCGCTGGCTATCTGTGGCTATAAGCTTATTGTTCCCTGGATATCATCGACCGCTTTTGAACTGACGTTACTGGCAACCATGCAGGGTAATGTGTTCGATGGACGAGGAATTGACGCAATTTATAAGAAGGTTAACAAAGTGGTAAAAATGTTTAGAGAAATAGATTTTTTAATGGTTACAGTTAAACAACTGCCTAAGACTAAATAGCCCTTTTCAAAATTAATAGATTAGCATTATATCAAATAATCAATATCGTTTTCAATTTCTTTATATGTTTCTTTGAAAATTTTTTGCAGAGCTTTCTTTTGAATCTGTCGTACGCGTTCACGGGAAAGTCCTAATTCTTCTCCGATCTGAGCAAAATTCTTGCTTTTATCACCTTCCAGGCCAAAGTATTGTTTCACTATATATGCATCTCTGGGAGGTAATTTATTAATGGATTCTTCAATACTATCTTTTACTTTTTCTCTGTAATAAAGTGTTTTTGGATCGATTGTTTTTGTGTCTTCAAGAAAATTATTTAGAGAGACTCTTTCATGTTTTTTAGTGAAACTTTTACTATCCAGGGAAAGTGTATTGATTCTTTGTTTGCTGATTTTATCTATAACCTTTTTATCCAGATGAGTCAGTTCGGATATCTCTTCAACCGAAGCCTTATGTCCGGTTTCACTGAAAACTTTTTCCTGAGCAATTTTGATTTTACTTGCTATGTTAGATTTTCCTAAGGGCATTCTAATAAGCGAAGTCTTTTCAGCTAAAGCAAATAAAATTTTCTGTTTTATCCACCATACAGCATAGGATATAAGTTTATTGTGCATTTCAGGCTCAAATTTTTCAATGGCTTTGATCAAGCCCATATTACCCTCACTTATAAGTTCAGCAAGGGATAATCCGCGATTTTGGTAGCGAGCTGCAATTTTAACAACAAATTTCAAATTTGCAGTAACAAGCTTATCAATTGCTTTCTTATCACCCTTTTTTGCTTTAATGGCAAGTTCTTCTTCTTCTTCTCTTGTTAGAGGTTCTATGTTTGCGATTTCGTTGAGATAATTTTGTAGAGCTTTGTCATCAAAAACATTTTCTACCATATTTACCCTTTAAACCTGGAATTCGCTTTTGTGGTCATAAATAAAATCCAGAAGTTCATCATCTGACATCTTCAGTTTTTTTGCAAGTGAGAATACTATCTTGACACCGGAAAGGTTCATTCCGATTTCCTGGGTCAAAGTAATGATTATGGTAATTTTTGTCACATCATTTTTTGAAAACAATCTTGTATCATGCTCTGATCTCTGGGGTTTTATCAAGTGTTTTCTTTCATACATTCTTATGGTTTGATCATGAATGCCGAGTTTTTTTGCTACTTCACCTATTAGGAACTGGTTCTCTCTTTTTATCATGATACCCTCTTTTTTATAGGTCAGGCAGGACATCTCTGGGATTTATTGCCTTACCTCTAATTCTGTATTCGAAATGAAGGTGTGGTCCCGAGGCGGTTCCTGTCTTTCCCAGAGTAGCTATGGGCTGTCCCCGTTTTACTTCTTCACCTAAACGTACCAGATTTGCTTCATTATGAGCATAGACAGACATAACATAGTTCTCATGTTCAAGGATGATAACATTTCCATATCCTCTTTGTGTTCCCACGTAAGCTACCTTTCCGTCAAGACATGCGCATATTGGTTCCCCAACTTGTGCAGAAATATCGATACCTTTGTGAGGTCTGCCATCCCTTATTCCAAACTCGGAAGTAACTATTCCCTTAACTGGTAGAAAGAGATCGAGCTTTTTGGGAATCTGAAAATCTTTCCTGGGCTTTTCATATACCGGATATTCTTTAATTGTTTTTGTTTTGATAGAAGCAGTTTTTGTTTTACCGGGAACGAGCCAGATTTTTTTGCCAGGTTTAAGATCGTATGAATGAATGTTATTATAATCGAGTAGATCAAGAACACCCAGATTATACATTTTAGCTATCCGATGGATCGATTCCTTTTGTTTTACCAGGTGAAATCCTCGTTTTGGAATAGCTCGTACTGTTACGAATTCACTTTTCTGAGTTGGTTTTGGGGTAAGGTAAATCTTTTGTCCAATAAATATTCTATTCGATTTTAAATTGTTGAATAATTTTAGATTTTCTGTAGAAATTGAATATTTATCGCTGATTGAATTGAGTGTTTCACCCTTTTTTACAATGTGATATTCTTCCGAAGGTGTAAGATAAATGGGATTACTGGAAAGAGCGTTCAGGTTATGATAGAGAAATATAGAGAGTAGAAGGAAGATTATGAATTGCTGTTTAATCTGGATATCAACTCTTGAGTTTTGTTTTCTGAATTTAATATTCAATGCTAAAACTTTCATATCCCTTTGCCGAGTGCAATTCAGACACCTTAACTTTATCTATTCTTGCCATCATCGGACCCTTACGTAATTCTGTGATAAAAATGTTTAAATCGTTTTCTTCGCCGACAGCAATAATTTTTACTTTTCCCCTGAAAGTATTTTTTACACTACCCCTGATATTCAGTGAGTGTGCAATATGAACTACGAAAAACCTGTAACCCACTCCCTGAACTCTACCAGAAATTATTATCTCTAACTTTTTCATAAAAAACCTTGAATTAATTTCAAATATCAACCAAAAATTTGAGTGAGTTACTGTCAAATAAATTTCTATAATACTACAAACATCTCAAATCTTTACTCTTGACACTCTGATTATCTCAGGAAATTTGCATCATTGAGTATGGAAAAAATAAAACAAAAAAGAATATTTGAAAAATTTATAAGAACTCGTTCTCCTCTAAATTCAGAAGAGATTCTCGAGAAATTTCAGGTTTATCTTGAGCTCCTTTTTATTGAAAATGAAAAGGTAAATTTATTCTCTCGGAAAACATCAAAAGAAGACTTCTGGACAATACATTTTTTAGATTCTGTTTTGCCAATCCAACACTTTAATTTTTCTAATAAAATAGTATTGGATTTTGGCTCAGGTGGAGGATTACCTGGAATTCCTTTAAAGCTAATTTATCCAAGCGCGGAAGTTTATCTATTAGATTCCACACATAAAAAAATCAGGGCTATGAAAAATATTGTCAAAAAACTTGACTTGAAAGGTTGTTTCACGATTGTTTCACGGTTAGAGAATTTAGATAAGAAGTGGGAAAATTATTTTGATATAATAGTATGTCGTGCTGTGAGGATTTTACCAGAATATAAAAAGGCAATGTTCAAGCTTCTAAAGAATGACGGAAGTATTTTGATATATAAGAGTAAAAAACTGGATGATATCAAGCAGTTCAGCAGTGTGAGATTTTATGATCTGAGTCATCCTGAAATTGGTGAAAGACAAATAGTGGAAATAAAAAAAGAGTAAATTTATCGACATATGGGAAAGATTATTGCAATTGTTAATCAAAAAGGCGGTGTAGGAAAAACTACTACTGCAATCAATCTTGCGTCCGCTCTGGCAATATATGAAAAGAGAACTCTTCTCATTGATTTTGATCCTCAGGGAAATTCCTCGAGTGGAATTGGAACAGAAAATGAAAGCCCGAATATTTACGAAGCTCTTATTGAAAAAGTTTCTCTTGAGGAGGTTATCAAGCCGTCTCCAATTCTTGAAAAACTTACTGTAGTGCCCTCGAATATCGATTTGATTGGCGCTGAGATCGAACTGGTAAAGGAATATTCAAGAGAGTATAAACTAAAAAAAATCCTTGAACCTATTCAAGATGAATATGATTATATTATCGTTGATTGCCCCCCCTCTCTTGGGCTTCTTACAGTAAATGCTTTGACAGCATGTACAGATGTACTAATTCCCATTCAATGTGAATATTATGCTTTGGAAGGTGTAAGCCAGCTTCTTACAACAGTCCGTCTCATTCAAAAGGGCTTAAATTCCGACCTTAACATTATGGGAATCTTACTGACAATGTATGACAGGAGATTAAATCTTTCCCGTCAGGTTGCCAAAGAGGTTAGAAGATATTTTCAGGAGCAGGTGTTTAATTCAATCATTCACAGGAGCGTGAAACTGAGTGAAGCCCCAAGTTTTGGGAAGTCTATTTTCCATTATGATATTAAATCACCCGGCTCAAGAAGCTATTTACAATTAGCAAAGGAAGTGATATTAAGATGACAAGATTAGGAAAAGGTTTAGAAGCATTAATAAATTCAGGTCCGGAATCTATAGATAAAACTACAGGTATAACTACAATTAAAATCGATCATATTAAACCTAATAGATTCCAGCCAAGGAAAATATTTAATGAAAAGAAATTACAGGAACTGGCAAATTCTTTAAAAGAAAATGGTATAATCCAACCGATAATAGTAACAAAAAGAGATGATTCTCAATATGAACTTGTTGCTGGGGAACGAAGATTGGAAGCATCCAGGCTTGCCGGCTACGATGAAATTCCAGTTATAATACGCAGTGTATCTCCCAAAGAGCAACTGCTATTTTCCATTATAGAGAATGTGCAGAGAGAGGACCTGACAGCTATAGAAGAAGCAAAAGCGTATCAGCAATTGAACGAAGATTTTGAGCTTACTCACGCCCAGATTTCAGAGATTGTTGGTAAAGACAGAGTCACAATAACAAATCTTATCCGCCTTCTTAAATTGAGTGAAAATATTCAACAACTGATACTGAATGATAAACTTTCTCCCGGTCATGCAAGAGCGATCCTTCAAGTTGATGAGGACTTGCAGGAGGAATTTGCCAGTTTAATTCTGCGAAACATTCTTTCCGTACGAAAAGCAGAATTAGAAGCAAAACGAATAAAGGAAACCGGAACTGTTTCCAAACAAAAAACGACCTCTCCGGTAATTCCTGAATTTAAAGATTATGAAAACAAGCTGAGAAAATTATATAAAACAAAAGTCAAAATTTCGGGAAGGAATGATAATGGTAGAATTAGTTTTTATTACAACTCAGAAAAAGGATTAGAAAATCTCCTAAATTTATTAGAGAAAAAAAGATGAATAAAACATTAATTTTTTTGTTATTATTACTTATTGCTGTGCTTCTTGTTAATCAACTTTTTATAGCATCAGAAAATCGAAAACTTAAGGAAAAGGTTAAAGATCAACAGCAGGAACTTGACGTTTCCACAAAATACATACAACATCTTACCGAGCAATTAAATAAAATCCAGAATGCAGAAAAGGTTAGTACATCCAGTCCGGATAAACTTCGAGAGCTTCTTAATAGCTACCTGAAAGAGCAGAAAGATGAAGAATATTCACAGAAAATCAGAGTTCCGATCGAAGAACTCCAGGAAGACCTTTCTGAATACGAGAAGAAAAGAAGATTCATTCCTGACCTTATTCCTGTGAAAGGTGATTATGCAATAAGTCAGAGATATTCAGAGAAGCATAAAGCCACAGATTTTGCAGCACCTACAGGAACAGAGGTTATTGCATCAGCTGCTGGTGAAGTTCTTTCGGTTTACCAGGATAAATACTTTGGAAATGTGATGATAGTTGACCACTTAAATGAATATGCTACATTTTATGCTCATCTTGCAACAACGATTTTCGAAGCAAAAACCTTTGTGGAAAAAGGTGAAACAATAGCCCTGGTTGGTAGTACAGGAAACAGCACAGCTCCACATCTCCACTTTGAAGTATTGGTTAATGGTGAAAATATAGACCCGGAAACAATTCTTAAATAAAAAATAGAAGTGAGGTTTTTATGAACAGGAATAGAAAAGTTGAACTTTCAACAATCATAGGGAAAGGAAGTAAAATTAAAGGAACTTTATATGTTGAAGGCGGTGTTCGAATTGATGGCGAAGTGGAAGGAACTATTGAATCTAATGGGTTTGTAACAATCGGTCTTTCCGGAATTGTAAATGCAAATATTAAAGCTGATGAATGCCTTGTATCAGGTAAGGTTGTAGGAAATATTGTTTGTAAAGATGCACTCGAACTCGATAAATCAGCAAATTTAACTGGTGACATTATAGCTAAAGTTCTTAAAATTCACACAGGCGCAGTATTCAATGGTAATAGCTCCATGAAGTCGGAGTCTAAAAC
>DAOVQH010000240.1 GCA_030628755.1 Candidatus Cloacimonadota bacterium
ATTCGATAATGAAACAATCCTTTTGTTTGAAGAAAAAGATAAAGGCTACATTGGTGTAAACAGAAATGCAAAAATCAGTTTACAGCACTCATTCTACTGGCAGAAAACCAACCTTTTCGATCAATTCTACTGGGATGAGCTATCAGAAAAACTCTACTATATTTACGCAGATGCTAATTCTTATCTCTATGCTTCCTACCTGGAAAATATAACTGAAGACCCAATTATCTGGAACGGATTTAGAAATAACAACTATTCTCTTTATTCCGGAAGTATTGAATATCAACCTGGCGATGCGAATAAATTAACAGCTTATGCTTTTCCTAATCCAGCAAAAAAAGGAGAAGTACGAATTAGAGTTCAAAATGCAAAAAATAATATCGATTTAAAAGTATTTGACATTGCAGGAAATATTATTCATAAAGTAAAGGTCGAAAAAGAAGCAAACGATATTCAGGATATTCGCTGGAATACATCAAAATTGGCGTCAGGTGTATATTTCGGCATCATAAAATCAAAAGGTGAAGTTAAAAAAATACCGATTGCTATTATTAATTAAAGGAGTAAGATATGCTTAAAAAAATTATTTTATCAGTCATTTTGATATGTATTTGCTTTCCCTTAATCTCTCAAGAGATAAGAAATGATATTATCATTATAAAACATGATAAAAAATCAGTAGCCAAAGCTATGCTACTTTCATCTCTCTTCCCCGGAGCAGGGCAATTCTATGCAAATCCAAAAAGTTTTACAACCTATGTATTTCCTATAATTGAGGTTGGTCTCTGGGTAGGATTTTTTCATTATTATAGTAAGGGAGTAAATAAGGAAGAAGATTATGAAAATTTCGCTGATAAATACTACGATAGAGAGAGGCAGTATGTTGCACAGGAAGACCTGAAAATCAATGCACCCAACGCAATTACTTACAATTTTTATAAAGACCACTTTCGGTTGGATGGGATTGAAGAAGATGGCACAACATGGAATAATAATACCCAGCATTACTATGAAGACATCGGCAAATGGAATAAATATATTTTCGGTTGGGCTGACTGGTATGACATCTATGCAAATCCTGAATATGGTGATATTGAATGGATTTGGGATACAACAAATCCCGAAGGTAAAAATCTATGGATAGGGAATGACCCGATTAACACCGGATCGAGTTATTATAACAGTAACTATTCAGACCCCTATTCTCATTACAGCAGATTCCGTGCAGACTATATCGTTATGAGAAAAGATGCAGAAAATTTTTATGACAGTGCCAGGTATTGTAGTTTTGCTCTTGTAGTAAATCACATCCTGTCCGCTATTGACGCTGTTCGTTTAACACGCAGGCATAATCTGGAATATATTTCCAATGTAACAAAGTTGCAGATAAAATTTTCACCCGTTCTAATTAATAATGAGATAGCTCCCGGATTGTTTGTTTCCAAAAAATTCTAAGCTATGAAGAAAAATCTAATTATATTATTGCTTTTATTGTTCAGTATAAATCTTTTTGGGCAGAATGTCTCTGTTAGAAAAGCAATGTTATATTCAGCAATAGTACCCGGATTAGGAGAAATTTATATAAAAGATTACAATAAAGCAGCAGTATTTCTAACTGTTGAAGCTGCTATAATTCTTTCTTACTTCAGATTAGAAGCAGAAACAAACTGGGCAACTAATTCTTATAAACAATTTGCATATTCCATAGCTGAGGTACCAAAAGATAGAGAGGACTCATATTACCAGCTTATCCAAGATTTTAAAAGTAGTGAAAGCTATAACAAAGGTATAATACGTGATGCCAGAAATTATTTCCTGATATATAAGAATGATCCTTTGGGATACGAAGAATACCTTGAGAAATACCTAATCCCTGAGGATATGGAATGGGATTGGGAAAACAATAAAAACTGGTTTAAATATAAAGACCTACGCCGTGATAAACAAAATTTTGAGATATACACAAAATTTACGCTTGCAGCAGTCATTCTAAATCGAATTATCAGTGTTATAGATTCTGGTGTATCAGCTAAGAAATTAAATAAAGAAAGTAAGTACCTGGGTAAATTGTCTTTTCAACCGGATTGGAACAAAAAGGGAATAAAAATAAACTATGAATATAAATTTTAATCGGAAAATTCTATTCTCTGTTATTTTATTAATGTTCTCCTTTTCGCTTTCTGCAAAAGAAATAAATCCTCGAATTTCATTCCTAAAATCAGCAATATTACCCGGATGGGGAGAACTATCTTTAGGAAATAAAAGCGGTTATATTTTTCTTACTACCGAATTAATATTCTGGTCATCCAGGCTTTATTATCTGGAAGAAGCAGACCTGAAGGAGAAGGCTTCCTATATTTATGCCTTGAAATATGCTCACATCAATCCGAGAAATTATTCTGATGAATACTTTTTTCACCTTTCCAGGTATGAAAGTTCTGGTTATGAAACAGGGGGATATAACGCTCACATCGTGGAACTGGCAAAAAACAAATTTCCTGATGACCCGGAAGCCCAAACAGAATATATCAATGCCAATGTTTATTCCAATGAATACTTCTGGCAATGGGACGGCAATGATACAAAACACGAATATTCCATTCTAAGAAAACGAATAACACAATATACCGATTATGCAAAAGCTTTTATGGGTGCTATTATTGCAAATCATATTATCAGTGCTATCAATTCAGCAAGGGTAAGTTCAAAACTGAAAAGATTAAATGTTAATGTTCAATTTGATAGCAATTTAAACCCGATACTATCAATAAGATATAATTTTTGAAATACAGGAATATATATTATGGCAGTTATTATTACAGGTAAAGACTTAACCATCGAAGATGTATATAATGTTGCACTCAGGAATGAAAAAGTCGAACTTCATCCTGAAGCTTTGCAAAGAATTAAAAAATGTCGGGCTTTCATCGAGAAAAAAATTAAAGAAAAAGAGATCATGTATGGCGTTAATACTGGCATCGGGGAATTTTCCGAAATCGTTTTAAATGATGAGCAAATCAAACAATTTCAAAAATACCTGATTTATAACCATGCTGCTGGTATTGGCGAACCAGCACCAATTGAGCATATAAGAGCTGCCATGCTTGCCAGGATAAACGTTCATGCAAACGGTCATTCAGCATGTCGCCCGGAAATTACTCAAACGCTGGTTGAAATGCTTAATAAAGGAGTTACTCCTGTTGTTTGTAAAAAAGGTAGTGTTGGTGCTTGCGGAGACCTTTCCCCTATGAGTCAGATAGCATTGCTTATGATGGGAGAAGGTGAAGCATTTTATAAAGGTGAATGCTTACCAGGTAAAACTGCATTGGAAAGAGCAGGAATCAAAATACCAGGTCTTAAAGCAAGGGATGGTCTTTCTATAATTAATGGAAGCAACTTAATAACAGGAATTTCAGCTATCATAATTTATGAAACAGAAAGATTTTTTAAACAGGCAGAAATTGCTGCTGCAATGACATTAGAAGCTTTAATGGCAAATCTAAAACCTTATGATGTACGGCTTCATAAATTACGAGGTTTTCAAGGTGCAGTTGCTTCTGCAGAAAATATCAAAAAAATGATCGAAGGTTCTGAGCTTCTTACAGGTATGAAAGTTAAAGTTCAGGATGCTTACAGTATGCGTTCTACTCCACAGGTTCTTGGTGCTGCGCGTGACCAGTTAAGATGGACCCGAAGCCAGGTTGAAATCGAATTGAATGGTGTTGGCGACAATCCGGTATTCTTACCCGATGACGGAATAGTATTAACCGGTGCCAATTTTCAGGGTTCTCCAGTTTGTGTACCTATCGATATGCTTGGAGCTGTCATTACAATGGTGTGTGTAATTTCAGAACGCCGTCTTAACCGCTTGCTCAATGCAGCACTCAGTGTTGGACTACCCGCTTTCCTGACCAAAGGTGCAGGTATGTTTTCCGGTCTCATGCTCAGCCAGTATACAGCTGATATGATGATCGTTGAACAACGAATTCTATCAAATCCAGCTTCAATACAATCCATACCTGCTGCTGCAGATCAGGAAGATTTCGTGAGTATGGGAATGAACTCAGCTTTGAAAACAAGACAGATCCTGGATAATGCTTACGGAATACTCGGGATTGAATTTATTGCTGCTGCTCAAGCTCTGGATTTCAGAGATTTCAAAGTTGGAAAAGGAACCCGGACAGCTCATACTGCAATAAGAAAAGTAGTGGAACATCTCGATGTAGACAGACCCCTCTATACTGATCATAATAACATGATGGAAGCTGTGAGAAAACGAGAAATCCTGCATGCAGTAGAAGAAAAAATCGGGGAATTAAGA
>DAOVQH010000250.1 GCA_030628755.1 Candidatus Cloacimonadota bacterium
ATAAGCTTTCCATAAAATTATAAATCCGACGAATATCCAAACAATCGACCAAACATAAAGCACAGCTTCCAACTGCATATTAAGTATTAAACTTAAAATATACACAACAAACATTAATAAAACTGTCATCAGATAAATTTTTATTACTTTTTTCTCCGGTTTCACTTTCTGGATCATAAAATGATAGAATAATACACCCAGAAATCCTGAAGTAGAAAATGTAATAAATCTGGAGATATTTAAACCTGGTAGGTCGCTGGGACAGGAAAGAAGAAGCAGGAAAAGAACAATCAGGATATTTTCTTTTTTCTCGCTGTATTTCAATAAAAGGTAAGAATTAAAGAAGATAAATAATAAAAAGAGTGCATTGAACCCGATGTTGATCAATTCTGAATAATCTCTATCAGGAATAGTTTGAATAGTTATCGACTGTGTGGAAACGCTGTCTGCATAAGTTATTTCGATTTCTTTTTTGCTTCCTATTGTCTGTTGAATCTCCTCATTAATATCCCCGATTTTTATATTTACTGGTGGTTCAGCTTGATTAAAAAATCTGAAATTAAAACTACCTCTCTGCCTGATAGTATCCTCAGTAACTGCTTGCTGGATTATTTTCACTGTTAATGTGTCGATCGAGGTTATTACTTTGTTTTGAAAAATCTCTACAAGTGTGGAATCTTTAAAATTAATAGCTTTTCCGTTCTCAATATCAAATGGCAAGGTTCTTATAAAAACTTTATCTTTAACCGTAAATCCCCAATTAACAAGATTTAACAATATAAACAGGAAAAACAGAACCCATCCGATTTTAAATAGAATTTTATAAATATTATCTGACATTACCCTCTCCCCATTCGTCTAACTCAAAATAGTACTTGACCAAAATAATGTCAAACCTTTAAAGAAAAATAGTATGAATCTGAGGTTATTATGGTCATGAGAAAAAAAACACGTGTTATAAAAGTTGGTGATGTTCTTATTGGTGGAAATAATCCTATACCGATCCAATCCATGACAAATACAAAAACTATCAATATTCAAAATACAGTCGATCAAATTAAGGAACTTATAATCACAGGTTGTGATATTATTCGCGTGGCAGTACCGGATATTGAGTCAGCGAAAGCTATAAAGAAGATAAGAGAATCTATTTCAATCCCACTTATTGCAGATATCCATTTCGATTATAAACTCGCTATTGAAGCTATCAAAGCTGGGGCAGATTGTCTTAGATTAAATCCAGGAAATATTGGAAGTAAGCAGAATGTTCTGAAAGTTGTTGATGTTACAAGGGAACGTAAAATTCCAATCCGCATCGGTGTGAATAGTGGTTCTCTTTCCAAAGAAAAGATAGAAAAATACGGTGTTACAGCTCAGGGAATTGTGGAAAGCGCTCTGGAACATGTTGCAATTCTGGAAAAAGCAAATTACTATGAAATGAAAATCTCGGTAAAAGCTTCTTCTGTTCCTCTCACCATAGAATCTTACCGACTTATTAGTGAGAAAGTGAATTATCCTCTGCATTTAGGAGTAACAGAAGCTGGAACAGAATTTTCAGGAAGTATAAAATCATCAATTGGGATAGGTACTCTTTTAACTGAGGGAATTGGTGATACAATCAGGGTTTCTTTAACTGCCAATCCAATAAAGGAAGTACTGGTAGCTAAAGAGATTTTAAAATCTCTCGGTTTTAGAAAAGGTTTAGATATCATTTCCTGCCCCACCTGCGGAAGGACAGAGATAGATGTTATCTCAATGGCAAATGAAATAAAAAATCAACTGAAAGAATACTCCGAATTTGATCTTACTGTTGCAGTTATGGGCTGCGTTGTCAATGGTCCAGGTGAAGCTCGTGAAGCGGATTTCGGTATTGCAGGCGGGGAAAAAGAAGGACTGATCTTCCAGAAAGGAAAAATAATAAAAAAAGCCCCTGAAGATAAACTAATCGAAGAACTGGTAGTACTAATTAAAAGCAATGTTGAAAAATAAAATCCTTCTACTTCTATTCATTCTTTCGAATTTTTGTTTCGCTGAACTTTTCGTTGGAAATATCAAATTCGAAGGCAACAATCTCATTTCAAATAATGAATTATTAAATAATATTCAAACCCAAACCGGAAATGTTTTTAATCAGCAGGGTTTGAATAATGATGCTTCATTGATTTCAGAACTATATTTCCAAAAAGGTTATTATAACATTAAAGTACAATCTCCACAAATTTTTACCAAAAGCCCGACCCAGATTGATATCCTCTTTAAAATTGAAGAATTAAAAAAATTAAATATAAAAAAAATAATACTAACCGGGAATCATTATCTTTCCAATAAAAAGATATTTGAATCGATTTCACAGCGAAATCTGAATCTGAATGAATTATCATTTACTGTACAGAACATAGTGGATTTTTATACTTCAAATGGATTTCTTTTTGCGGATGTTAAAATTGATAGTCTTGTTAAAATAAAAGACTTTTTGGATGTTTATTTAAGTATAGATGAAGGGAAGTTCTGCGAATTCGACGAATTCAAATTCAAAGGCAATAAAACCACAAAAGACAGAACTCTTTTGAAAATTTCACAACTGAACAGCATTGAAACTATAACTCCTCAGATTTTAGACCAATCCGCAGAAAATATCAGGAAAAAGCGTTATATAGAAAACTGCGAAATCATTCCTTTAAATCACAGTCAATTACTAATATCTGTAGAAGAAGGTAAAATGAGTTTAATCTCCGGAATAGTCGGTTACGATAATTCCCAACCAAAAAAGAATAAACTATCAGGATACCTGAACATTGATTTTTTAAATCTTTATGGTACAGATCGAGCACTTTCTCTCCTCTGGCAGAGAGTTTCATCTGACCGAAGTTCAATCGAGCTGAAGTACCACGAATCTGGATTTTACCGGTATCCTGTGTGTGGAGATTTTCTGGTTTTTCGCGAAGAAGTGGATTCAACCTACATAAAAACTACATTTGGTTCTGATATTTATTATTATGACCTGATAAATAAATATGGTATATACTTTGGAATGGATGATATCTTTCCCGGCAGCAGACGCCCGAAAATAGTGGAAAAAACTTCCTTTAAAAAAGCTGGTGTTTTCTGGGAACGTAATAACCTGGATTACCAACTAAATCCCTATTCAGGATCAAAATATTTTCTAAAATATTATTACATCTTTAATAGGATTGAAAGCAAAAATATTTCAAAACAGGCTGTTGAATTGAGCTATGATAAATATCAAAAAATTTCTAAGAATATGGTTTTTGCAATCAGTTTAAATGCCAATATAATCGAGAATAAGAATTTAACTGAATTTGAAATTTATGAACTTGGAGGAAGCCAGAATCTGAGAGGATTCAACGAAAATCAGTTTTCTGGTTTTAGAGTGGGTTGGTCTAACATCGAAATGCGTTATCTTCTGTCCCGTAATTCACGTGCATTCATTTTTACTGATTATGGATATGTTGAAAGTAATGTTTATACCTTAGGCAAGTTATTTGGATTCGGGTTTGGTTTGAGAGTAGAAACCAGATTGGGAATTCTGGGAATAGACTATGGTTTGGGATACAGTGATGGGGAATTGAGAAATCCTCTTGACGGGATAATTCATTTTGGAATTGAATCGAAATTGTAAGAGAAGAGGGTATTTGGTTTTGGGTACTGGGTTTTGAATGTAACTCAGACAATTTCAACCCGTGAAATGCCTGTCCTGTAGGGAAGTATGACCGTATTGGGGCAGAGCAATTTAACTGGGTCTTGTCTGAGAAACCGCACATTCAAGAGTGAATGTGATACATTAAAAAAGGAGGTTTAATGGATAAAAATGGACAATTAAAAGTAGGAGATAATTTTTTTTCTTACAAAAAATGTAACTCAGACACTCTTGTCTGAGAAACTGCACATTCAAGAGTGAATGTGATACTTTAAAAAAGGAGGTTTGATGGATAGAAATGGACAATTAAAAGTAGGAGATAATTTATTTTTCTGAAAAAAATGTAACTCAGACACTCTTGTCTGAGAAACTGCACATTCAAGAGTGAATGTGATACATTAAAAAAGGAGGTTTAATGGATAAAAA
>DAOVQH010000127.1 GCA_030628755.1 Candidatus Cloacimonadota bacterium
GAACATAGGGTCAACAATTCCCCAGTTTCCGTCTCCATCAAAAATATATTGAGGTCCCCAATCACGTGTCCAGCAGGAATTTGTTGGTGCATATATGAATTGGCAGTGAGTTAAACTGATATTCCAGGAAACAAACATGGCAAGTGCTGCTGAATGTTGAATTGAGTTTTCAACTAAAACATATATGGTATCATCTTCTGCAAGTTCGACAACAAGTGTCATTGGAATTGATAAAGGCCAGCGAATTAGAGTTCCCCAGGCTGGTTCCCATTCAGCACACATACGAACAGGCTGTACAGGTTGACACCAGATATGGGAAATAATCAGTAAAAAAAATATAAAGAATTGGATCTTATACAATCTCATAATTCCTCAAATAAATATTGGAGCGGGTTACTTCTTGTTCCCACGCTCCTGCGTGGGAATACATTATCTAACGCTCTGCGTTAAATTTAATTATCATACAATTATTATTCCTGTTTTGACGCAGGAGCGTCTGTCTCCATCATTCCCACGCGGGAGCGTGGGAACAAGTTTAAAATTTGGAGCGGGTTACGGGGCTTGAACCCGTGACCTTCAGCTTGGGAAGCTGACACTCTACCAACTGAGCTAAACCCGCTTGAATATAAACCGAAATTAAAAAATACCTTTAAATTCGGCAAGGAAAAATGGAAAAAAATTCGAAAATTTCTCAAACTTACGAAGTTTAATTAAAAAATATTAGACAAATTTAATATACACAATAAAATAGAATATATATTTTAAATCTTGTTACCAATCTTCGGATTGGTGAAGTATTAATTGGAGGAAAAAATGAAAAAAAACCAAAATATGATTGTTACAACAACTTCAACTATCCAAGATTGGGATATTCAAGAATATTTAGGTCCAATTTCTTCTCATGTAGTTGCTGGAACTAATGTATTTAGTGATATGTTTGCGGAGTTTTCAGACTTTTTTGGTGGGCGTTCACGATCATATCAAAAACAATTAACTTCTATTCATAGTGAAGCGATCGAGTTGTTGAAAACTAAAGCAAATTCACTTGGAGCTAACTGCATATTAGGTTTAAGAATCGATCATGATGAAATATCAGGAAAAAATAAATCTATGTTTATGGTCACAGCTGTTGGGACAGCTGTTAATGTTAAACCCAAATCAGGAAATGAACAAAGTAGCGCTACGAAATTTAATTCTATAAATACTAGAGAATTAGAAATCTTATTAAGAAAAAAAGAAATAATCGAAAAAGCAAAAAAACAAGAATTAGTTCTAAACGAAGAAAAATTAGTTCTAAACGAAGATACTTGGAATTTTATTATTGAAAATCAAATTAATGAAATAAGTCCTTTATTCCTGCAAACTTTAAATGAATTATATGAAAAGGAATCAATTGTTGATTTTGATGATAAAAAATATATAAGAAAATGCAAAGATTTTTTTTTGAACCTTCCTGAAGAAATAACAAAAGATATTCTTTATAATGCCATATTAAATTATACAAATATATTTCCGTTTATCATGGAAATAATAAATGAGGGTACTTTATTAGATTTTGAACAAATTGATAAATTATTAGATTCAAATGATTCTAAAATAAAGAAAGGAGCCCTTATTCTTCTACAATATGATAAAACCGCTTATAAACCTTCTGATATCGAGAAATTAAGTAAAATTATTAATAAAATTAAGTCAATTTTTATGATCAGGATTAAGTACGTAGAAGAAAAATCAAAATTTTCATCAAATGTTAAGAAGAAATGGATTTGTGGATGTGGAAATAAAAATGATATCAAAAAGGAGTATTGTTCAAAATGCGGAAAAGATACTTACGGATTTGAAAAATACAGATATAATAAATTAGAAGTGCGTCCTGCGGAGATATTAGAATTACTAAATGATAAATCAGAGGTTTTAAAAGAACATTTTATTTGATTTATTTAATTGAGGAAAAATGGGAAAAAACTTCACAAGTTTCTAAAACTTACGAAGTTTGATGAATATTCGCCAGAACATCAGGAAGCGTTGATGCCAAAGCGTCTTTAAGCTTATTCAGTTTCAATTCATCGAGTTCTACTGTCCATTCGTTCATGAATATTTTCTTGAATTCAACAGCAAGGCAGCAGGCAGAATCAGGGAAATTTCTATGAATCCACCTTGAGAAATATCCTCCTGCAAATTTAACATTAATACGAACATCCAGGTTCCTGTTATAGAAATCATATTTTTGCAGGTCGTGTTGAATTTCCTTTATAATAGGAATCCATGTTTCGGGCATATTATTAGTTCCCAGTATTATTTCAGGATTTTTTGAAGGGTCGTCTGGCAGAGCTTTAATTCCATTTCTGCGGTGATTATAAGAATGAATATCAAAAACAAAGAATTTTCCAAATCGATTCTTCATTTCTGAAAAATGCATTTTTGTATTTTTATAGAAGTTTCGGTACTTTTCATAGGATTCTTCCAGCATTTTTTTGGAAGGATGATTTTTCCAGAGATTAAGACCCCAGGCATTGTTAGGTTTGAGGTAAACGCTTTTTTCTTCCGACCTGTTCAAGTCCACTTCAAACCTGCTTGTATACACAATAATTCGGTTATTACAGATCTCAGTGAATTTCTCAGTAAAAGGATCTTCCTCATAATATTGAGTTTGTTCAGAGATAGCCAGGTTCTGTTTTACAGCTTCAGAAAGATCATGCCCGTTATGAATAGCTGTACAGACAATGGGAGAATCATATTTAAAATCAAATTCAGCAAACATTGTTTCTCCTGTTGTTGTTACTCGTTCCCAAGTTTTTCTTGGGAACGTATGTCTATTACGAAGAAAATCCGTTAGAGCCGGTCAGGCAGTTGCCTGATCGTAACAAGACTTACGGTTTGTCGTTCCCACCACGGAGTGTTGGGCTACTATTCCACCATTAATTCAACATCTTCAGAAGGTTCAAAAACAATGACATCAATATTTTTAAAGTATTTATTGGCAACATTTATTATGTCGTCTGCTGTTACTTTACTCATAATTTCAGAACGTCGGTCAATGTAATCATATCCCAATCCAATTGCTTCGTAATATGTAATATAATAAGGAATCGAGTTCTCATTAAGAATTGTGCGCAGCATCTTTTCATATTCGTCTTCAGTTCTGTATTTTGTTGTTCCTCTGCATACAATATGTTCTAAATAGTGAGAAATCCCTGCTCCCAGGTATTTACCTTCGTTCACAGAACCTGTTTTCACAAAGCAGTAAAAACCAATTGATTCATTCAGTTTGTTTTCTTTTACAACTATCTCCATTCCGTTGGGAAGGGTCTTTTGCATCAGTTCATGTGAGTTAAGTAATACCACTGTCAAAAACAGGATCAGTATCAGCACTCTTTTTTTCATCTATTCCTCCGAAAATATTTACCCTCAAAGTTAATGCAAACTACATTCCATTTAGCACAACTCGATTTCTTGAATTAATATTCCTGATTATTTGTAAATGATTTTTTTAAATCTTTTTATCACAAAATTACACCGAAACCAAAAAGATGTTAATGCTGAAATATGTTACGTTACACAGCGGGAGCTATGTAACGAGGAGGGAGCTCGCTTCACTAGAGCCCTCCAGATTATTTTTATAATTAAATACTAAAATTTAAAGTTTATATTTTTGTAAATTGTTTTTATTGTTTATCTTACTAAATCAAAATTAATTTGACACAGAAGTTATAAAAACTTTTTATTGAGATGTTGATTCTAATAAAAAGTAGGAAAAGGAAAGATTCACATTTTTCGCTTGCCCCGTAAGGAGTATCGACTGTATCGGGGCGTTATCCCTGTGAAATCCTGCAATGCAGGAACAGTCCCGATACGATATATCGGCATTATTTTACAGGGTGAATTCGTGGGAAATAAATAAAAAAATGGTAGGGAGTATGAAAAAAAATAGCTTAGTTTTAGGAATTATACTGATCATAGGATTAGCAATGAGTACAAGCCTGATGGCAGATACCCATTATGTAGATTTGAACGGATCAAACACATCACCGTATACCACACCAGAAACAGCAGCGCATACTATAACAGCTGCAATAGGTGCTGCCATCAATGACGACACTATTGATGTTACAGGCACCATTACTGACCTGGGTATTACGGTAAACAAGGATCTTACCATTCAAGGTCAGGGTGCATCGAACACGATTGTTCAGGCTCATGCAACTCAGGGCTCTGCAAGCGATAGAGTTTTTACAATTTCGTCTGGAACAATAGTTACTCTTAAAGACATGACAATAAGATATGGATATGGACCTGGAGTGGTTTGGGGAGCAGGTCTAATAAATTCCGGGGCGTTGACTCTTACAAACTGTACTGTCAGCGAAAATACTTCAAACGGTTCTGGCGGTGGGCTCCACAACAATGGCGGAACCTTAACCATGACCAATTGTACTGTCAGCGGAAATTTTGCATCCGTTCTTGGCGGTGGGCTCCACAACATGGGTGGAACCTTAACCATGACCAATTGCACTGTCAGCGGAAATACTGCAGACCAGGATGGCGGTGGTGGTTTGTATACTCAGGGTGGACCGGCAACCATAACCAACTGCACTTTCGCCAATAACTCAGCCCCCAAGAGCGCTGGCAATGGCGGTGGTATTTTTCTGTATAGTAATACTCTTTATATCAAAAACACCATCATTGCCAATAATTTTTACTATGGAACAGCTGATTTTTTTAACTATTCAGGAACAGTAACAAACAACGGCTATAACATTGTAGAAACCCAAAATGGTTCTGATTTTACAGATGGCGATAATGGTTGTATTGTTGGTGATGGGACATATAACGTGAGTACAACACTTGAGGAAAATAACACCACTAATGGCACTTTCACACTTAAAACCACCAGTGGCAGTGCAGCAATTAATGCAGGAAGCAATAGTGGCGCAAATAACGGAGTTAACCCACCAGCTCAAGACCAGCGTGGTGCTGAAAGAAACGAAGCTACTGACATAGGTGCCTATGAGTATTGGGATGATGAAGGAGCTCTCCCAATAACCCTTTCAACCTTCTATGCAATATACACCAATGGCACTCCGATAATTTACTGGGTTACTGAATGGGAAGAAGAAAATGAAGGTTGGAATATCTACCGTGGTGAAAATGCTGATGCACTTGAGAACAATGAAACAATAACTATAAACTCTGCATTGATACCCGGAGCAGGAACTACACAGCAGGTGACAAATTATCAATTTATAGATGAGCAACCTGTAGTGGAAGGAACTACCTACTGGTACTGGCTGGAAAGTGTAGATTTTTCAGGTATGACTGAGATACATCCTCCAACTTATTTATCTATCCCGTTCAATGACGATCCTCCACCTATACCTGAAATTTATGGTCTGTTTCATAATTATCCTAATCCTTTTAATCCGGATACAGAGATAAGATTTAAATTAGAAGAAGGCTGCTTCGGTGAAATTGTTATTTATAACATGAAAGGTGAAAAAATCAGAAATCTATTCAGCGATAAAATCAATAGTAATGAGGTAATGAGCGTAACCTGGGATGGAAAGGATGAAGTAGGTAAGGAAGTCTCATCAGGTGTTTATTTCTACCAGTTAGAAACCGCTGAAAAGAATTATAGGAAGAAAATGTTATTAGTGAAATAATTTGCATAAAGTATGTGAAAAGGCTGAGCGAAAGTTCAGCCTTTTTTTAGTCTGAAGAAAAGAAAATTAATTTGACACAAATATATTAAAACTTTTTTTTGATATGTAAAGTTTTACAAATTAAAATAAATGGAGGTATGATGAAGAGAAGGATTTTTATTTTATTTTTAATTATTTTTACATCGTTTTTACTACACGCAGTGCTGTTATTAGAAGAAAATTTTAATTTTACTGGTAATTTAACTGACAATGGATGGACGGCTCATAGTGGAAGTGGAACTAATCCTATCGACACGACAACTGGTCTAACCTATTCGGGGTATGCTTCTTCTGGAATTGGAAATGCAGCTTTAGTGGATAATAATGGAGAGGATGATAGTAGAACATATCATGAAGGAATAACTTCTGGAGTTGTTTTTACTTCGTTTTTAGTTAATGTATCATCCGGAGGAGCCCCTACAGGTTATTTTTTTCATTTAAGTTCCAACCCTATTATCGCCTATAGACCAAGAGTATTTGTGGATGAGGATGCCGAGAATAATTTAGAATTTGGATTAAGTATGTCAAGCAGTACTGCTAGTGGTTATACTGACAATGATTATTATTTTGGGACAACGTATTTACTAGTAATTAAATATGAATTTATTTCTGGCATTGATAACGATGAAGTTAGTTTATTTGTTTTCACTTCCGGAGTAACAGATACTGAACCCGAAACACCGACATTAGGTCCATATACTGGTACTGATGCTACTGAACTTGGTTCAGTGGCATTACGTCAATATAGTTCTTCACAAAATATTACTGTGGATGGTATTAGGATAGGAACAACTTGGGATGATGCCCCTCTCCCAGTCACTCTTTCCACCTTCTATGCAATTTATTCCAATGGTACACCCACCATTTACTGGACTACTGAATCTGAAGAAGAAAACCAAGGCTGGAATATCTACCGTGGAGAAAATGCAGAAGCTCTTATAAACAATGAAACAATAACGATTAACTATGCATTAATATCCGGAGCAGGAACTACACAACAGATTACAAATTATCAATTTATAGATGAGCAACCTGTAGTGAAAGGAACTACCTACTGGTACTGGCTGGAAAGTGTGGATAATTCAGGTATAACCGAAGTATATCCTCCAACTTACCTTACAATTCCCTCAGAAGATCCGCCACCGGTTCCAAAATTTTATGGATTATACCAGAACTATCCTAATCCTTTCAATCCGGATACAGAGATCAAATTCGAATTAGAAGAAGGCTGCTTCGGTGAAATCGTTATTTATAACATAAAGGGTGAAAAAATCAGAACTCTATTCAGCGATAATATCAATAGCTATGAGGTAATGAGCGTAACCTGGGATGGAAAGGATGAAGTAGGTAAGGAAGTCTCATCA
>DAOVQH010000125.1 GCA_030628755.1 Candidatus Cloacimonadota bacterium
TGTTAAAAAGAAGAATCAATTTTGATGCTTTAATTTTTGAAAGAAACGAAACGATACTAAAAAAAGCATCATAAAACGAAGTAATGAAAGAAAAAAAAGAAAGAGTGAGTGACATTATTTGTTGACGTCATTCATAGGAGGTTTTATGTGGAAGAAAATCATAGATAAGAAATTGATAGTTATTAATCCTGACGTAAAAAATAAAAAAGACCTTTTTGAAGGAATGGTAAACCACGTTTATAATCATGATTATATTACAAATCAAAAGAAGTTTCTCAAAGCTCTAAATGAACGGGAGAAAATGGCGAACACTGAGCTAATCCCAGGTGTGGCTATTCCACATGCCCGTACAAATACTGCTGTTAAACTTTTTGTGTGTATAATTATTCTCAAAGATGGAGTGGATTATGAAAATCCTGAAATGGGACCTGCAAAGATAATCTTTTTCTTCGGGTGTAACGAAACCCATATCAAAGAATATCTCCAGCTTCTGGCAAAATCAAACAGACTTCTTAAAAATAAGGGTTTTTGTAAAAAGATCTTAAAATGTGAAACTGTTGAGCAAGTTGTAGATATTCTGGATGAATATGAAGAGGAAGAAATTGAAGTCAGTGAAAAGCAAAATTATCTTCTAATTCTTACTTTGAACGAACCAGGTAGAGCATCAGATGTGATGAATGCGATGGTTGAGCTGGGGATAACAAGTGCATCGATTGTGGATGCTATATCAATGGCGAAGAAATTAGCATACGAAATACCTGTTTTTGCCGGGCTCAGTTATATGGCTCAGGGAAAATCAAAACGCTCAAATGTCTTCCTTGCTCATATAGAAAATAAAGATATAGCTCATAAACTTGCAGGATTATTAAAAGAAAATGGTATCGATTTATATAAAAAAGGAGTTGGCTATATTCAAATAATTAAGGTTGAAGATATAATCGGTAATTACGAAGAAGACATAGAGTTATAAAGTTATTTTTATTATTTAGATTTGATACATTCGTAAAAAGTCGTCATACCCGCGAAAGCGGGTATCCAGGAAACATATAACTACCTGAAAAGACTGGATTCCCGTTTCCGTCAAATCACCAAAGGCGATTAAAAAGCCGGACACTGTTCACGGGAATGATAAAAAAACTTTTCAGGATTTATTACGAGTTTATCAGATTTATGTGTTGCATTTTTTTTACTGAACTTTTTTCCTTGACTTTATGTTTCAGAATTATGTTTTTTTGTCTCAGGAGTCTGGATGAAAAAGTTTTTTATCTTATTAATGTTCTTAGTTTCTAATTATCTCTGGACAGCTGAATACCAGGTAAATCTCGACTGGGACGAATTTGAAGGTGAATGTAACGGCTTTATGAGCGGTACTATCGGAAAGGAACATGCATTTGTCAGTGGGGTCGGTTCTGAGGAAGTTCTGGATGGAAAACTTATTTCTATTGGTGAAGGAAGGTCTTTTGAAGCACAACAGATTTTTAAGATTAATTCAAAGGATGGCTATTTCACCTTTTGGATAAAAGATAAATTTGCTGATGATGATCTTAATAGCGATCCTACTCTTATTGCCCGTGCCAAACCCATGATATCAGTTTATAAAGGAAAAAATTTAATCGATCTTATTAAAGTTCCTGAGGGTTCCGGTCTTGCCTGTAAAGTGTTCACACTCGATGCATCTACCGGTGAATTAGATAGAGAAATAAAATATTTCCCCAAATCCCGTATTATTGTGGGAAAGGTTGTGAATGCTGTTACTGGAGATCCACTTTCTGATGCAAATGTGAGTATTGTGGATTATATGAAAGATAGTAGATTAATTAAAACAGACGAAACAGGGATATTCATCTTTGAAGCAGAGATAGGACAGTATGATCTCGGATTCTCAAAAGAGGGTTTTATTGGAACTTCCATTTCCACAAGAATGGGAGCAGACGAAACACCCAGGGAAATTATTTGTGCAATGTGTCCGGAGATTAAAGAATTCCGGATAGTTCTAACCTGGGGAAGCAGACCGCGCGATCTGGATGCACATCTCAGTGGACCCAATCCAGATGGTGGTGATTTCCATATCTGGTACAGGAACAAAATCCTGATTGCTGGAAAAGATTTTTTAGATAGAGATGATACGGATAAATATGGGCCTGAAACAATAACGATTTATAAACCTGCGATCGGCGAATACTATTACTCTGTGTATGATTATTCCAATAAAAAAAAGAAGCGAAGTAAGAAGCTTTCCAGAAGTAATGCTTTGGTTCAAGTGTATGGGCAAAAGAAATTACTTGCCAGTTTTGAAGTTCCTGAAAATTTGAAAGGGAATAGTTGGCATGTATTTAAAATAGATGAAAGTCACGAAATTATTTCAATTGAGAAGCTTGATTTCGTGAAAAACGAAAGAGATATTCAATAAAAAAGGAGGGTAAATGAAAACATTCAAAATCATTGTACTGTTATTGATTGCTGTGTTTGTGATCACAGCATGCGGTGGTAAAGGCGGACCAAAAGGCGTTAAAAAACTGTATTACCCGGATTGGTGGCAAATACAGGATAACGCTGAGTACGTTCAAACCTATGGAATGGCAACAAAGGTTTCTCAGAATTCATCTTACGATGCTGCTTATGCAAATGCTATGCTTCAGGCTGCACAGTATGTGGAAACCTATGTAAAAGGTATGGTAAAGAACTATGAAGAAGAAGCTGGTGTAGACGACCCACAGGTTCTGGCGCTTACCAGTAAAGTTGTGAAAGCCGTTGCTAGTGCTAAATTTGCAAATGTATTGGTTACAAAGCAGGAAACTATCGTAACAGAAGGAAACCGTTATCAAACATTTGTTCGCGTAAGCGTTCCTAAAGAAACTGTTAACAAAAACTTGATGAATAAGATCAAGAACGAAGAAGCTCTTTATAATCAGTTCAAAGCTTCACAAGCATTTGATGAACTGGAAAAAGAGGTTGAAAAGTACGACGAGTGATTTTATGAACAGACGGCTTCGAGAGAAGCCGTCTATTTTACAGAATTTATATTTACGTTTTCTGGTCTATACTTTTTAATACTTAGAGTATAAATTTTTTTATTTTTTAACTTAAAAGGAATTAAGATTCAGGAATTTATATCAACTTATCGAGATAAAAATATTCAAGATAGAATAGAGAATTTGTGTTATTTTGGCGGTTCTTTTATTAAAGAAATATCTGAATATCTATCACAAAAAGTGAAGGATTTCAGGAATGAAAAAACTAAAATCTAACAAAATATTCTATAGGGGATATAATGAGTAATTTTACAAAAACAGTACTTTGTATTCTATTAATAATATTATTTACTTCATCTGTTTATGGTAAAAAAAAGATTGATGTTTCAAATAAATTAGTAATATCCTTTTCAAAAGAAGGTTATGGTGATGTAATTGCTCCCAGTTTTTTTGGTAGTACATCTAGATAAGGTGAAGACAAAGATATTTTTTGGGATGAGTTCAATGGGATTTTTCAAAATAACGATTTGTATGTAGCTTTATTTGATAAAGAAGAAATTAATTTAAGTAGAATCCAAACAGCAGGAGAAAAAATAGAAAAGGAAGAATGGCATTATAAGTTTAATGAAATTTTAGAAATGATGGATGAATATGAATTTTCCTCGGTTTTAATAAGAACAAGACCACGTGAAAAATAAAATTAAAAAAAGGAGAAGACAATGAAAGGATGTTATGTGTTTGTGGTATTATTAATTTTTGCTTCATTAAATTCTTTAGAGTTTAATTTAGTAGAATTTAGAGAACTACCAAGCGATTTTCATGCTCAGATGGAATCAGAGCTCGATTTGGATATGGAATATTGCACAGTTCTTAGGATTGAATCTGAAATTCCTAGTGAGCTCAATTTGAAACAAAAAATCTACAAGAAAGAAATTATTCAACCCGGGGAATACTATTTTTATATTACTCACAAAGAAAAAAGTATTACTTTCGAAGCACCGGAATATTTACCATTAATGGTGGATGTTCCTAAAGAGGGTTTGAAAAAAGGAATAGTCTATTATGTGAAATTGGAAACGATTAAAGATATTAACGTCACTTTGAACATAAAACCCGAAGCTGATAGAGTTATACTGGACAACAAAATTATCGATAAAAATAATTTCAGTATCGCTCCAGGGGAATACAGGTTGCAGATTGAAAAAGAAGGTTATCAGAAAATTGATGAATTCATTGAAATCAGTTCTAAAAATACTATTTTTAATTATACATTAAGTAAATCACATTACAAGGAAACTTCAGTAATAAAAACTGCAACAAAACCGGATATTCAATCAGAGACTCAATCCAATTTTATATTCGAACGCTATGGTGTTGTATTTGAACTCGTTTCATGTGAAATGTTTGATGATACTATAATCATCAAGCTACTAATTAACAGTAAAAATGATGATCGCTCAGTGAAAATAATACATGGATACAGTAAGTTCTTTTCAAGACTATTCGATGATTTAGGTAATGAATATAAACCAAGCACTTTGAAATTTGCAAATAAATCAAAAAACAGATCCGTTACACATAATCTTGTCGCAAACATTACATCTCCAGCAAGCTTAATTTTTAAAAATGTTAACAAAAATGCAACATTGGTTCCTTTATTTGATTTAGGTATTTGGATGGAAGAATCCGGAAACTTTAGGGTTTCTTTTAGAAATATACCAATAAAAAAATAGGGTAGTGTAAAAAATAAAAAGTTAAGAAATTTGTTAGTTTAAATAGTTTACAGAACTAGTGCTACTAACCCGACTCGGGTTCAACGAACTCTGTAACAGCCTGTCGAGTTAGATTCTACAATTTCTCCATTTCCAATATTTCATAGAACTTTGGAGCATTTTCCTTCGATACATTTCCTTTTGGAATTTCCAGAATCTTTATCTTATTAAAATAACCATAAAGCTGATATTTGATAATATCTCCATCATTCACATTCGAACTTGCTTTGGCTATTTTATCGTTTATTTTTACCAGGTTTTTATCACAGGCTTTTTTAGCTATACTGCGTGTTTTTACCAGGCATAATTTTTTTAATAATTGATCAATTCTCATTTATTCTTCTTTGTCTAACCCGACTCGGGTTTTTCACAAACCAGAGGTTTATGTTACTTCATTTTCAAACTTTTAAAATATTCCGCCTGCCGGATACCTGAATAACTAAATAATGAATATCCTGCAAACTTCATTTTCTTAGTGAGTTTAATTTTTTCGTTAATTTTATGAGCAGGATATCTATGAGTTGTACTCCAGGTGCGCAATCCCACAACGATCTTTTTGTTCATTTTAAAACTTGAAATATATTTTAAATTCTTTTTAAAAGTCGTTGTGGATGTAGTATATTCCATCAGATAAACATTATCCACATATCCTTGTTCCAACCATTCCATCCAGTTTTGTGAGTATCTTTCTATAGCTTCATCAATATCTGGAACAACAGCGGCTGTAACCTTTAATTCAGGAGAAATATTTTTAACATTTTCATAAACAGCTCTCACGAATTCACTGATCTGGTCTTGTTTCCAGCTTTGCCAGCTTTTTGCATCCTGGTATTTTACTTCTGATTTGTAAACCTTCCGAGCGAGTTCATTAAAACCGAAATGAACATCAGGATAACGGATATAATCCAATTGCACGCCATCGATATCATAGTTGCTCACAATATCCAGAATTATATTTAGAGTATATTCTTGAACTTCCTGAATTCCAGGATCCAGGAATGCACCCTCAAAGGATTCAGGATCCATTTTCCGCTGGGAGAAATCTGTGGTTACCCACTGGGGATGAGTAAAATATACATGAGTCGAATCAAGGTTATCCAACTCGTGACCGGTGATAACAAAAGTTGTAAACCAGACATGAACTTCAAGATCATATTCCCGTGATTTTTTGATAAGGTAAGCTAAAGGGTCAAAGAGCGAATCCTCTATTGCATAATATCTTTTTTCCGGGTTGGGATAGAAATCATTATATTTATTTGGGAAATAACCTGCATCGCCGCGGTAACGGGCTTGTGCCAGTATCAGGTTTATATTGTTTTCATTGAATTCTTTGATAGCCTGGTCAATATCTTCAGGAGTTGTCATTTCCCATAAAGGAACCCAGACAGCACGTATTTTTGCAGATAAAATTGTTATGGAAAAAAAAAGAAGTAAAACAAAAGCTGGGTGAATTTTCATTTCTCAGTTTCCGTCTTAAGAACTTTCTTTTCCAATATTTCCTTCACTTCAGCAGTGCAGGTGCCATCAGACAAAATTAATTCCAGGCTTTCTTTTTTGGTTAATTTTTTAATTGTATTTATTATTTTTGTCTTCTTTCGGATAAGACTGTACCCACGCTTCAAAGCTTCATAGGGAGAGAGTTCCTTTAGTTCATTAGCTAAAATGGCTAATCTATTCCTGTAATCTTTCAATATTCTTTGTAAATTATGATTTAATTTCAGAGTTGCTTCATCTAACCGTTGTTGCAGACTTTGTAGAATGTTTTGAGGATGGTATTTGTTGAGAGTAATTTCCAGTTCCTGAATTTCCAGTTTCTTGGAAATAAAAAATTGCTGTGTTGAATATCTGAGACTATTTACAAACCCGTTAACTTGATTTAATAGTTCGGTTCTATCCGGGACTGCCAATTCTGCTGCAGCAGATGGAGTTGGTGCCCTGAGGTCAGCTACGAAATCGGAAATAGTAAAATCAATTTCATGACCAACTGCAGATATTATTGGGATTTTAGAAGCAAAAATTGCTCGTGCCAGTTCTTCATCATTAAAGCAGAAAAGATCTTCCTGAGAGCCACCACCACGTCCAACAATGAGTACATCCACCGGATGTTGTTCGTTGAAATATTTTATCCCTTCAATAATTTTTTGGGGAGCTTTGTCACCTTGAACGATTGCTGGATAGAGGAAGATTTTTGCAGGATATCTTCTCGAGATGATATTGCGTATATCCTGAATAGCAGCACCGGTGGCGGAAGTAACCACACCGATAGATTCGGGGAATTGGGGGATAGGTTTTTTGTGTTTTTCGTCGAAAAGTCCTTCTTCAGAAAGTTTACGTTTAAGTTCTTCAAACCTGATCTGTAA
>DAOVQH010000217.1 GCA_030628755.1 Candidatus Cloacimonadota bacterium
CACATAGCTTTTAACCTGTGGAATCACAGGTCCCGCTTTGTGATGCGTTCTTTTATATAGTTCTTGCTTTACAAACACTCTTGTAGCCGGAGCTACAAATATTTACATTCCACAGCCAGTCTCCGTAAACTGCGCCCTGGCATACAGGAGCTGTGGAACGAGTCTTGAGATCAAGCACTACACTCTTCGCAATGAAAAAAGAAGATTCAGCAAAACCAACATACCCAGGAACAAAACACTGAGCTTCAAACCAAGGATTGGGAACATTAAAACTCCTACCAATAATCCACCAGCCATTGCTCCCAGAGTATCCAGGAAGTAAAAAGAACTACCGCTTTTTATCTTCTCTTTTTCAAACTTGGATCGCAACAACATGGAAAGTATCACACCTTCCAGAAAAGCAAAGCCAAAATTCAGAACAAAATAGAACCAGTTATAAAAATCAGTTTCAAAGAAAATATAAACGAACAGAATTATCACTAAATTGAAAACAAAGAAAAGTTGCAGGGGTATTTTCGTCTTACGCCCAACCATAAATCCAAGAGTTAAACCGGACATAAAAACTGTAGTGAACAGGAAAATCACTAAATAAACATAACCAAAATGCATCTGGAAAAGATTCAAGAGAACAAGCTGCATCACGAAATTTACCAGGCTTATAGCAAAGATATTAAAATCAGTTCGGAGTAATCGAGACCCACTGAGCTTACTGGCAAATATACTACAAATCATTATAATTATAAAAGCTACCAAAAAAGCTAATACTCTTTTACTTTGAATAAAAGCAATTGTTCTTTCGGTGCGTATACCCAGGATTCTTGTCCACATCATTATCGTGGAAAGGTATGCCCTTGGGTTCGTGATCCGATTTATTTGCGGTTTTTTTGTTCTTAATAGATTCAGTATCTGGTTCACCCGCAATTTGTTGCATTTTTCAAAAATAGTTACTTTATTGAACCATGGTTTGGAAAATTTAAGCCTGCTGTATAATTCTTTTACATCATTGGAAATATAACTATTTGAACTTCCAATAAAAATATTTTTAATTGAAGGTATCAGTACAACCTTCTTAAAAACAGCAGAAAATGTGGAATAGATGGTGGCGTTCAGTTGTGTGATCTCTGGGGTCATAAAGTTAACTCCGCTGCTTAAAGTAATTGCAACAACCGATGAATCTGACAGGGTTCTGGCTTTCAAAAGCTCAAAAAAATCGAGTGTATAAAACCTGTTCAAATTCAAGGAAGAAGGATCCGGTAGGTCAACAAAGATCAGGTCATATTTATCCTCATGCTTTTTCAGATAATAAACAGCATCCTCTCGAATAAAATTAACTTTGAGATTTGCATCTGCTTCCTTTAATATGTTCTTTTCCAGTTCGAGATAATCTATATTTTCTATAGTTTCATATTTTTCAATTTCTTCAATAAAACCATTTAACAATCCTCCAATAAGTAAAACTTGTTTAGGCTCAGGATGTTGAAGCATCACAAAGTTAACCATCTGTTGAGAATACAGTTCATGAGAAGTATTTGCGAAAATCTCACCGTTCCAATAAAAGTTTTTCTGTTCCTGATATCTTGTGATATCCAGCCTGCCATACTTAGAATCCTTTGATGAAATAAGTTCTTGTGGAGAATATTTCTTTCCATAATATCTTTTAAAGAATTCATTGGAAAAGGGAATAAAAATAATAAATAAAATTAGGGGTATGAATAACAATTTATTCTGAGAAAGAACGAAAATCAATAACAGGATTAAACTACTTAGAATAATCAAAACTGTAAAGTTCGGGAAAAGGTTAATCAAAACCGCAAATAAAATCCCACCTATAATTATTCCAATACATTCGAGAATGTATCCTTTATGGATCGGTTGTTTTTCTGTTTCAACCAGTTTACATAAAACAGGAAATAAGAAGCCAATTAATAAACATCCTGGAGTAAGTACAACCAGTGCTAAAAAGAACAAACCAGGGATGACGATTAATTCTCCTGATATTACAAAAAGTTTTTCAATAAGAATTCGGATAGATAAAAATTGAAGCGGAGTGATAATACTCAGCAGGATAAAAGAGAAATTCACTATGGATTTTATATTCTTAAAATGAAAAAAATACCGAGCAAGAAAACTGCCAATAGCTACTAATAATAACCAGAAAGAAAGATAAATGGCAAATACAATTTCATTTCCTCTAACTCCTATCAGAAGTTCCCGCAGTAGTACTGTCTGCCCGATGATAGAGGAAATTCCAAGCAGGATGAAAAGGATATTTATTTTTTTCATAATTTTCTAATTTTTCTCTCCATCATAGTAGCTTGAGCTACACGAAACAGTGTCACACAGCCGGAGCTACGTGACAAGAGGTAACCATGTCTTTGCGAGGTTTACCAGCCTAAGGCTGGATTCTTCTTGCATTACTTATGTTCCCTTTATTCGATTTAAGAAAGCAGGGCGTAAGTCCGGCGAAGACGGAATAGCAGGTTTACCCCGTGAAATTCAGCTTGCTGAATATTTCAACGGGGGTGAGTCACTCAAACTTCCCAAATATCTCTTCCCCGCAATACTCACATTTCCCATCTTTAATATGAATATCTCCAATCATATATCCAGAACGGTCGATTATCTTCTTCCCGCAATTCGGACAGAATGTATCTTCTGCTCTTGCAGCAACATTTCCGATATAAACATATTTTATCCCTTCTTCCTTAGCAATATCATAAGCCATCTCCAGAGTTTTAATTGGAGTCGGCGGTCTATTCGTAAGTTTATAATTCGGGAAAAACCTGGAAAAATGCAGGGGATATTCATCTCCCAGATTTTCTTTTATCCACCTGCACATTGCACGAATTTCGATCGGGTCATCATTTGCATCGGGAATAACCAGGTTAGTAATTTCAAAGAACATTCCTTCTTCTTTTGCTATTTGTAGAGTATTCAAAACAGGCTGTAAGAATCCAGTTGTGTAAGTGGAATAAAATTCTTCTGAAAATCCTTTCAGGTCGATATTGGCAGCATCTATAACTTTTGCTAATTTACGCAGAGGTTCTTCATTGATATAACCACAGGTCACCCAGACGGTTTTCAAACCATTTTCTTTTGCCAGTTTTGCAATATCATACATATATTCATAAAATATTGTGGGTTCTGTGTAAGTAAATGCAATGCTTTCACAACCATATTCTTTTGCCATTTCAATAATCTTCTGTGGGGTAACATCATAGGCTTGCACTTCATTGGGTCTGCTTTGAGATATCGTCCAATTCTGGCAAAAAATACAACGTAAATTACATCCCACTGTTGCCAGAGAAAGTATTTGTGAGCCCGGATAAAAATGGTATAAAGGTTTCTTCTCAATTGGATCAATGTGAATCGAAATCGGATTATTGTAAACAAGTGTATAGAGCTTTCCTTTGATATTTTGCCTGACACCACAGATTCCAATTTCTTCGTCTTTAAGCACACAATAATTCGGGCATAGATCGCAACGAACATATTTATTTTTTAACTTTTCATAAAATTGAGCTTCATGAAGAACTTCAAATAAACCTTTACCTGCAAATAAAAAAGCTGAAAGAATTATTAAAAAAATAATTAAAGATTTCTTTTTCATATGTGTATCTGAAATTGAGATGTTTCTGTGTCAATAAAATTTAAAGTACTGGAGTTTATTAATTTTTTTCTTGAACTAAATTTATTCATTTAATATCTTAGTAATTGAAAAAGTGAGGTGCGTATGTTCAGGAAAATAAATCTTTTTTTGCTTCTAACTTTGGTTTCTTTTTTGTTCGCACAAACCCGCAGTCCGGCTGTGGCAGGACAATGGTATCCAAGCAATAAAGATAAACTGCTAAATATGCTGGATGAATTATTTAATCAAGTTGATATAAAAGATAAAAAAGATTTAAATCCATTCGGACTTATTTCTCCTCATGCTGGTTTTGTTTATTCCGGTGGAGTTGCTGCTTATGGATTTTCTTTGTTAGAAGGTAAGCAGTTTGATACAATAATTCTTCTGGGACCGAGTCATCATTTTCGCAAAGGAGTTGTAAGTATTTATAATGGTGATCTGTGCCAGACTCCCCTGGGAAATATCCCGATAGATAAAGAGATTTCAGAAAAGTTGATCTCAGCTAACAGGAAATTTGTTTTCGATGAAGAGATACACGAGCCAGAACACAGCCTGGAAGCACAATTACCATTCCTGCAGTATATACTTAAGGATTTCAAAGTGGTGCTCATCCTAACTTCTACCAGCAATCTTAAACTCCTGGATAAATTGGCAGAAAACCTGATCTCAATTGCTGAAGAATCCGATAAAAAGTTACTCTTTATCAACAGTACTGATATGTCTCACTTTCATGATTACCAAACTGCTTCCAATATGGATGGAAACACAATTGATTTAATACTCGAAAAGAAATGGGACAAACTTAATGAAGATATCCTCAACGGAAATTGCGAATTGTGCGGATATTTTGCTTTCTATCCGTTCATAAAAGTAATGGAACATTTTGAGCATGATAAAGGAATTCTTCTTAAATATGCAAATTCCGGAGATGTTACCGGAGATACAAGAAGAGTGGTTGGTTATTGTTCGATCGTTTTTCCAAATACACCAAAAAATAAAGAGGAAGGAACTATGAATGAGGCTGATAAAAAATATCTTCTGGATTTAGCCAGGAAAAGTATAATACACTTTCTTGAGAGTCATGATGTATTAACTCCCGAGGAACCGGAGAATCCTGAATTGATGGAA
>DAOVQH010000192.1 GCA_030628755.1 Candidatus Cloacimonadota bacterium
ACTGTTTCATACCAGAACATATAAATTACAGAAAACAGTGCACCGATGATCGCTGCAAAATGTGGTAATTTACTATAAGCAAAATCTTTTACTGTGCACCAATAATATAAATAATTTTCTATAGCTTTTCCAATTGCTATCAGGATGACAACCACTGCTATAGAACCAGCGGCAATTGCCCAGAATATCCATGTTTTCCAGTTCACGTATTTTTTTAAATAATCTACCGTCAGATTCCCTGTTTTGGAAAGCTGCATATTAGAGACTTTTGATTTATCCTTGATTCTGCATTTTTCAAGATCGCTAAATTCTACCCAGCCACTTCTTCCATTATAGTCGAATGAAACCGAATTGATTAATGTATGGATCGGGTTAATTGTATCTCCTTTACACACTTGCCCTATTATTTCAGCATCATGTCTAGCTGAATTTTTTACATTAGCCGTGGAACTTACTACAATGTAAACTATTTTTGTATCACCATAATTCTTAAAAAGTTTACATGAAGTGGTAAAAACAAGAATGATTGCTGCTAACAAAAACAGGTGAAATAATTTCATGAAAAATACCCCTCTCTATTTTCTGATTCAATTTTTTTTAATTCAACTACTGCACGAAATTTTTACACGTCTCATAGCGGGATCGAAACATTTGATCCACTCAAGCATAGCTTTATGACGAGCTAAATCAAACCACAAAATGGAGAAAGCAAAAGAATAAAGATAACGTCAAGTGAAATATTTTTAGAGATAAACAAAATACCTGCCAGGTCTTTTAAAACCTCGCCAGTTTTTTACTTCTTGCATCAGCATCCCAATCTCCCTTCTTTTATGATATGAGAAGGGTCGGGGATGAGGTTGAATTCTTTATTTCAACATGATCATCTTCTTTGAAGCCAAATATCCTTTCGTAATAAAAGCTGTTAATTTGTCGTTACAGTGCTCTCACACTCCAATAATTTTGCTCAGCTTCCCTTATATAAAACAATCTATCTCTTTCGCTCTTAACCTTCAATAATGATCTGTAATGACTCCAACTCAATTGGTCACACAGTGTATGGCTTATTGGAAAAACGAGATAAAACTGCCTAATATATTTTAAATTAGATGGTGTGGATGCCTTTCCAAAATCTTTAGTCAATTTTTTCAGATAATTCTTTTATCAAATATAAACCATATTTCGCCTTATCTTTTCCCTTTTGTACTTCTTCAACAATTATCTTCCCGATATTCCAATAAGCTTCCACCATCACAAAATTTACCGCGTGAGAAATTCTGGTGCGTGCGTCTTCAAGAATATTTTTTATAGTTGTATATGTTTCATTAATATTTGATATTTCTAATCTCATCCCTATCACACCACCTTAAACTCAATCCCTGCATCTTTCATCTGCAGGATTGTATTGGTCTTTAACTGGTCATTTCCTGCAAAAAGTTTATCGAGTGTTATTACTTTCAAATGTTTTGCTACAATGATATTTTTTACAAGGTATTTCTTTTTATTTAGCATTTTTTTCATCTGTCTAATCTCCACAAACCTTCTTCTTTTGCAAATTCAACAGCATCGTTATATTCTTTTTGAGTAAGAAAATTAGATAGTTCTTCCATTTCGTATGATTTCCCGCAGGGACGGTATTGTGGCATAATATTCACATAAGTGTTTGAAGAAATTTTATCAGCAATGAACCTGGCGATTTCTCTTGTTCCTGCAAGTCCTTCGGGTAGAACAAGATGACGGATAAGAAGTCCGTGTTGTGCAATCCCATTATTATCAATTTTCAAATCTCCAACCTGGCGATGCATTTCCGCTACAGCTTTGCGAGCAACTTCAGGATAATCAGGTGCATTACAGATTTTATTTGCTATTTCAGAGTCCCAGAATTTAAAATCCGGCATATAAATATCGAACACTTCCTCCAGTAAGTTTAATGTTTCCACATTGTCGTATCCACCTGTATTATAAATAAGAGGAACCGATAAACCTTTCTCGATAGCAAGTTCCAATGCAGAAAGTATCTGGGGAACAACATGAGAAGGAGTCACAAAGTTTATATTATGACATCCCCGACTTTGTAACAAAAGCATCATTTCAGCAAGTTCTTCATTTGTTACTTCACGTCCATGCCCTTCATGACTGATATCATAATTCTGACAGAAATTACATAGTAAGTTGCAGTTTGTAAAAAATATTGTCCCTGAACCAGATCTACCAACCAAAGGAGCTTCCTCACCGAAATGTGCATTATAACTTGAGATCATTGCATTCCTACCAGTTTTACACACGCCTTTTTTATCTTCAAGTCTATTAACTCCACATTTTCGAGGACATAATCTACATTCTTCCACAAGACAGTATGCTTGTTTTATCTTTTCCTGGAGTAACCCATTTTTAAATGTTTCTAAATAAACAGGTTGATGTGTCATTTCAATAATCTCTACTGAATCGCTTTTCCTGCGATAATTTTCAGTTTTTTTTAATTAGAAAATAAGAATCATAAAGAATAATCTGATTTTCATTTTAATTCCTCCTTAGAATTATATTCATATGAGATATGCAAAATAGAGTATATTACTTTATTTGTCATTCCCGTGAAAACGGGAATCTAATCAAATAGATGATTTTAGATTCCGCATCCCCGTTATGCAACAGGGCAGGCAAGTGCGGAATGACAAGTAAATAGTATTTTGCAGACCTCTTTTATATTCATTATAGCCCAGTTATCAAAAATATAAAATTTTCGCTCGCGTCACATAGTACACTCAAGCGTATAAACTTCCGCTGTGTGATGTAGATTAGTTTATTTATATTGAAGTACGATTAAGCGATAAGTTTTATAACGCTCGAATACTTCTTTACTTCGATATCCTGAGAAATATTTATATTTTATTTTTCTTAACTTCTTTTTAAATAAACAGAAAGCCAGCCTTCTTAAAAAATAAATAAATGAATAATTATCCTTCACATAACTATCTAAAGTAAGACTTGCCGGATAGATTTTATTCATCAATAGATCATTGACTAACTGAATATTAGGACTTACAAGTGAAGTGATGTCGTCATCTCGCTGGATAGTAAAGGGAGTATTTTGAATAATATCATAGAATTTTTTGATATGGTGACCACCACCAAAACTGCGATCTCCTTTTTGACCATCTCCGTGTGCTTCAGTTTTGAAAAAATCACAGATTATGATTGAACCTTGAGGTTTTATTAGATTCTGTAACTTTTCAAAAGAATATTGCATTGGAATATATTGAAAACTCTCACTAAATATCGCTACATCATATTGGTTTCTACACTGGTCATCAGGAAAATACTGGAACTTGCATTCAAATACTTTCATTTTATTTTCTGGATAATTTTCCAACCGCTGTTTTATTCGTTTTGTCAGACTTTCAGAAGGGCTTACACCATCCACATAATAACCTTTATCCAGCATTTGAGCCATTAAGTGACCGGTTCCGCAACCAATATCCAGAACATGAACTTCAGCTCCATTGTTATCGATTGGTGGTAGAGTAGACATAATCATTTCATTATAACGCTGCTGTGCTATTTTAGCATTAAAAATAGATAACTCAAGGTCCTTTCCCCATAATCCATAATGTAAATCTTCCATATCAAATAACTGCTCCAGGAGGATAAGACCCAACTCCCTGCTGTGCATCTTTTTCTTTTTCAAAATAAAGTCTCCATTCGTAATATATTAATGTATTATTCTATCAGATTTAGAGAAAGAACTTCGATGTGTTTATTAAATGAACTTCTTTGATCTCACTATTTCTACAGCTTTATTTAATGCCTTTGAAAAAGATTTTATATTCTCTTCAAAAGTGACAATATAATTATTTGAGAATTCCCCTTTTTCATCTACTGATAATTTTGTAACCTTCAAATATTTTAAACCATTCACAGCAATCTTGACTTCAAAAAGAAAATTCTAATTACCAATCCTTAATCACTTAATTCTTAATTTTCGATCACTCTTTATAAATCGTTATGTTACCTTCAATCTTGCGGATGGAGTCAAAAGCAGCTTTTTCTGCAAGTTTCAAAAACTCTTCAATAGTTTTAATCTTTTCGCCTTTGTTTACAATACCCCAACCAATTTTACAAACCTTCATAATCGGCAGGTCGAGTATTTTTACGTTTACTCTGTTAACTGTGATAAGCCCGTTCTTTTCTGAAGTTTCCGGCATCAACACGACAAAAGCATCTTTATGAAGTTTTCCAATAAGGTCTGTTTCACGCAGGTCGTTTTTAATGATATAAGCAATCTGTTTCATAATATCTACAGTTTCATGTTCACCGATAGTCCGAACGATATTTTCGAAATTATCTATTTTCATAACAGCCATATTTAAGTAACGTTTGTAACGGACCATCATTGAAAAAATTACTTCAGCTCTACTCATAAAAGGTTTATATGAATAAACACGGGTTATCTCATAAAGTCCACGGTGTTGTTCTATTTCTTCATCCTGCATGAATATCTGTACAACCAGGCTGACAATGGAAGCAAACATGCGAATTTTGGTCATTTCCTCATTATCAAAAGCTGCTTTTTCTTTATCAATGAACAGGAATCCCAGAAGGTGAGTTTTGAAATTCAAAGGCATAATAAGCAGGTGGGAATATTCTTTTTCAAATTTATACCTGCCTGGAGTTTTAATATCGAGGAGTTTGAATTCCATCAGTTCCTTAATTAAGGGGTCACCTTCGGTAAAGATAGTATTCTTGGCAAATGTATGACTTATGTTCCGGGATATTTTAAGACGGTAAATTTCTGATTTCGGGACTTTAAGGAAAATCCCCAGGGTTTGAAATTCAAATTCGTCCTCAATATCTCGGATGATCTTGCTCAGATTTTCTTCCAAAGGTTTTTTCTGTCGAAGCTCATTTAAAAGACTATCAAACTTTAATAACTTAAAAGCCATTCTATCCTCCGTTTAAAGAAAATTTATTTAATTTACACAATAAATTCCCTGATTTTTGCCACGATCATATCAATTCCGATCTTATTAAATCCACCTTCGGGAATAATAACATCAGCGAAGCGTTTACTTGGTTCAACAAATTCGATGTGCATGGGTTGAACAGTCTCGCGATACTGTTTGATAATGGAATTTAGGTCTCTTCCTCGCTCGTTCATATCCCTTTCTATTCTTCTTAAGATGCGGATATCTGCATCAGTGTCAACGAAAATCTTGATATCCATTAAATTGCGGAGTTCCTCATTTTCAAATAAAAGTATTCCTTCCAATATGATTATCTTAGATGGCTTTTTGAGTAC
>DAOVQH010000059.1 GCA_030628755.1 Candidatus Cloacimonadota bacterium
CCTTATCAAAGAAATAGCTGAATTATTTGTGTCTAAGTTTGGAGAAGAATAACTGTGAAAAGATTAAAAGGTATTCCGGTTTCTACGGGTGTTGCTATAGGTTATGCGAAAATAATCGAGAGAGAGAAACTTCATATAGAACGGAAATTTATTTTAAAGAATTTGGTTAAATCAGAACTTCAGCGGTTCAAAGAAGACGTAGATTTTGTAGTAAAGGAAATTGAACATTTAATTTCGAATTACTCCTATTCTCAGGAAAACGAAGAAATCTTAACCGCCCAAAAGATGATACTGCGGGATCCTGAATTCTCAAAACGGGTTACAACCTTGATTTCAGATGAACTTAATAGCCTGGAAAATGCAATTAGCACCTATTTTACAGAAATCGTAGATATTTTCAACAATATGGATAACGAATTTTTCTCACAGAGATTATCCGATTTTGAAGATGTGGCTTACAGGCTCCTCAGTCATACACTCAAAAAACGGAAAAATCTGTTGAAAAAACTTAACGAGAACTCGATTCTGATAATGGAAAATATAACTCCCTCTTTCGTTACCAGGGTTTTCGAGAAAAAAATTCAGGGTCTTTGTACTGAGAAGGGTAGTAAAAATTCTCACAGCAGTATAATTGCCCGTTCAATGAATCTGCCGATGTTGGTAAGTACAATGGAATTATTAGAAAATATTGAAGAAAACCAGCAGGTTATAGTTGATGGAAATAATGGCGAGATTATTATATCTCCAACGAAATCAATTTTGGTAAGGTATGAAAAAATTTTAAAGCAAGAGAAAATTGAAAAAGAAAAACTTCAGGAATTAATAGATGTTGAATCAAAGACCCTGGATAATAGAAAAATTAAATTAATGAGTAATATCGAGATTCCTGAAGAAATCGATCAGGTCTTAAAATACAGAAGCGAAGGGATTGGACTTTTCAGAACAGAATTTTTATTTATCGATTGTGATGAACTTCCCACAGAAGAGGAACAATACAAAATCTATATAGAAATTGCAGAAAAATGTAATCCAGAACCGGTTATAATCCGAACAATCGATGTGGGTGGAGATAAATTTTCCAGGATTCTGAATATAGCTCATGAGGAAAATCCAAATCTTGGTTGGCGTGGTATTAGAATTTCATTGGAAAATATTTCCATTTTCCGTCAGCAGATCAGAGCAATCCTTCGAGCAAATGTCAAAGGTAATGTGAAAATAATGTTCCCCATGGTCTCATGTGTGGAAGAGATTATACAGGCAAAAAAAATTATTGAAGAATGCAATAAAGACCTCAAAAAAGAAAAAGTTAAATATGTCGAAGATATTGAAATAGGGGCTATGATAGAGATTCCATCAGCGGTTATCACCTCAGACATACTTGCAGAAGAATGTGATTTTCTAAGTATTGGTACAAACGATCTGGTTCAATATATACTTGCTGTAGATAGAGATAATGAATCAATTTCTGAATATTATAAACCCTGCCATCCATCTGTAATTCGCTCAATAAAATTAACCGTAGATAATGCCCACAAAAAGGGGATTGAAGTAGCTATTTGTGGCGAAATGGCTTCTGAAAAAATATTCGTAAAACTCCTGGTAGGTCTTGGTATTGATGAATTCAGCGTTAGTCCAGGTCGACTGCTGATGGTAAAAAACGAAATTATAAATTGTGATATGAAAAATGCTGAAATGCTGGTGGATGAAGTTCTAAAAATAAATACATATGAAGAAATATATCAGCTACTTGTAAATTTGGGTTAGCTCTATGAACCTTCTCGATGACATTAAGAAAATGAAACAATTCGATTCGGATGATATGTACCATAAAATTATCAATTTACCCGAACAGATCCTCAAATCTTATTTTGAGCCCAAAATACATAATCCGTTAAATTTTTCTAAACTCGAATTGAAAAATATCGATAAAGTAATTATCTGTGGGATGGGAGGTTCAGCAATTTCAGGGGATATTGCTAAAGTAGCTTTTGGGACAAAGTTACCTTTTGAAGTTGTGAAAGATTACAAGATTCCTTTCTTAAACGAAAATACATTGGTTATAATTCTAAGTTATTCTGGAAATACAGAGGAAACAGTAACTTGCCTGCAGCAGTCGATAAGTAAGACTGAATTTGTAGGAGCAATTACTTCTGGAGGTAGAATTAAGGAAATAGTTGATGAAAATTATTGTTGGCTTGAGCTATTCCCTGGTTTACCTCCACGCAGTGTTATCGGTTATCTTTTCTTTTCTTTAATGAAACTTCTAGAGATATTTGAAATAATCCCGAATCATTCAAAAAGGGTTAAATCTGTGGTTGCAAACCTGATGAAAAAAGCAGGTGCTATTGTTTATGATGTACCTATTGAAAAAAATCTGGCAAAAAGCTCTGCTGAAAAAATAAAAGGTAGAATTCCGATCATCTATTCCTCCAATCCTCAATTTACTCCACTTGCCTACCGTTGGAAATGCCAGATTAATGAAAATGCCAAATATCCTGCTTTCCATCATACCTTTCCCGAGATGAATCACAACGAGATTGAAGGGTGGGAGGTTGAGGGATTTGAAAGTTATTTTATTCCAATTATTTTGAAAAGATTTAAAGATGAGCCCCAATACCAGAAAAGGGTTGATGCTTTCAAAAAGCTATTGAGAAATAGAAATGTTGAATACTTAGAATTCTTTGTAGAAGGTGATTTCCTGGTTGAAGAGATTTTTTCTCTCATCTATTTAGGAGATATGATAAGTTTTTACCTAGCAATAGTGCAGAGGGTAGATCCAACAGAAATTCAATTCATAAACTTCCTGAAAAAGGAAATATCATAAAAGAGGAAAAATAACAAATTTATATTTCCGAAGGACAAATTTATGCTAAAAGGAAAATATTTATTTACATCTGAATCGGTTACTGAAGGCCATCCTGATAAGATGGCAGACCAGATCTCGGATGCAATTCTGGATGCAATCCTGAAGCAGGATAAAGATGCTCGTGTTGCCTGTGAAACTTTTCTTACCACAGGGATGGCAGTTGTTGGCGGTGAGATAACAACGACCTGTTATGTTGATATTCCAAGGATTGTGCGTAATACCATTCGAGATATTGGTTATACCAGTGTAGATTATGGAATATGTTATAAAACCTGTGCTGTAATAACTACAATCGATAATCAGTCCAAAGATATAGCGATAGGTGTAGACGAAACGAATAGTCATGCTCAAGGTGCTGGAGATCAGGGAATGATGTTCGGGTATGCCTGCATGGAAACAAAAGAACTTATGCCCATGACGATTTCTCTGGCGCATAAACTTTCTCAAAGACTTGCACATGTAAGGAAAGAAAAGATTGTAGATTATCTTCGTCCGGATGGTAAAACTCAGGTTACAGTCGAATATTTTGATAAGCAACCGGTTAGAGTGGAAGCGATTGTTATTGCTGCTCAACATCATCCTGAAATAAGTCACGAGCAAATAGAAAAAGATATAATTGAATATGTAATTAAGCCGGTAATTCCATCAGAATTAATGGATGATAAAACCAAGGTCTTTATAAATCCCACAGGTCGTTTCGTAACCGGCGGTCCACAAGCAGATACTGGACTTACAGGCAGGAAAATTATAGTGGATACTTACGGTGGTAAGGGAAGTCATGGTGGTGGATCTTTTTCCGGGAAAGATCCATCCAAGGTTGATAGAAGCGCATCATACATGGCTCGATATATTGCCAAAAACATCGTTGCAGCAAAACTTGCCAGAGAATGTGAAGTTCAACTTGCCTATGCAATAGGTGTAGCAGAACCTGTTTCTGTGATGGTTCGTACATTTGGAACCGGGAAAACTGAAGATAAAAAATTAAACGAGATAGTTCGAAAAGTATTTCCATTAACACCAGAGGGAATAATAAAGCATCTCAAATTAAAACGTCCAATTTATAAGCTCACAGCAGCTTATGGTCATTTTGGCAGGGAACTGGAAGAATTCACCTGGGAAAAGAAAGATATGAAGGAGGAACTGAAGAGATTTGCAGTGAAGTGAGATTTCAAAATTATGACTTTTAATTTTCACAAAGATCGAAAAATATATTTTAAACAGCAGTATCAAAACACTAAAAAATATATTATTCCATTTATAGAGGATAAATTTAAAATTTCGAAAAATTTAAAAATTCTTGAAATTGGTTGTGGTGAGGGCGGTATTTTAAGTGCTTTCTATGAACTTGGATGCCATATAACTGGAATTGATCTTGCAGCAAATAAGATTAATAATGCAAATAAATATTTTTCAGAATTAAGTAATTCTCATAGTTTTAAATTTATTTTGAATGATATTTTTAATGTTGATGCAAAAAAGATTCATACATTCAACCTAATCATCCTTAAAGACACTATCGAACATATACATAATCAAGAGAAATTAATAAATTTATTAAAGCAATTCTTGGAATATAATGGATATTTATTTATATCTTTTCCCCCATGGCAAATGCCCTGGGGTGGACATCAACAGATGTGTGATAATAAAATAGTATCTCTAATGCCATATATACATTTACTCCCTAATTTCCTTTATAAAGGAATATTAAAACTATTTGCAGAAAATAAGAAGAAAATAGAGCATCTTCTTGAAATAAAAGAAACTCGCATTACAATTGAAAGATTTGAAAAAATAATAAAAAAATTAAATATCAGAATTGTAAAACGGAAATTATATTTAATAAACCCAAATTACGAAATAAAATTTGGCTTTAAACCAAGAGAACAGTTTAAAATAATATCAATTCTTCCATATCTTAGAGGTTTCTTTACTACAACTTGCTTTTATTTACTTAAAGTAGGATGAAAAATTTTCCAGTAATTTTATTAAAAATAAGTTAAGAAGAGGAGGCTAATATGATTAGTAATAAGAAAATAATATTTATTTTAATTTTTATATTTTCACAACTCTTAGTTTTTGGAACCATAATTGACATTCCTGGTGATTTTCCAACAATACAAGAAGGAATTGATTTTGCAGTAATGGCTGATACTATTTTAGTTCAACCTGGTGTCTATTACGAAAATATTAGCTATAATGGTAAAAGTATCGTGATTGGCTCGTTATTTTTGATAACACAAGACTCTACATATATAGCTGATACTGTGATAGATGGAGCATATAATGGGAATGTTGTGAAATTTAAAAATGGTGAATCTTGTTTCGCTGTGTTAACTGGTTTTACGATAACAAATGGTTTGGCTGAATACTTTTGGAATTATCATTATGGAGGTGGTATTATTTGTGCAAATTCAAATCCAACCATAACTGACTGTATAATCACTGGAAATGTTGCCACTCCTTGGGGTAAAGGAGGAGGAGTTTTTTGTGGGGGCTCTTGTGCGACATTTATAAATGTCATAATTACAGATAATTATGCTTCTGATACTGGTGGTGGAATTCAAATGAATGTTAGTTCTCATGTAATTCTTAATAATGTTACAATTTCAAATAATAATGCAACATGGGGTGGTGGAATGTATATATATGGAGATTGTAATCCAATTCTTTCAAATGTTACAATTTATGACAATGTTGCTTATTCAGAGGGTGGAGGGATAATTTGCCATGTTAATTGTGATCCTATTCTATCAAATATAACTGTTTCTGGAAATTATTCACCATTTGGTGCAGGAATCTTTATAGGTTCAAATTGCTACCCTGAAATTATTAATTCAATTTTTTGGAATAATACACCTTCAGAAATATATCAATCTGGTGGGTTAATAACAATAACATATTCTGATATTCAAGGGGGATGGGCAGGAATAGGCAATATAAATTTTGATCCTCTATTTGTTAATTCAATAAATGGAGATTTCCATTTGCAGGAAAGCTCACCTTGTATCGACGCAGGTGACCCGAATTCTCCTCTTGACCCGGATGGAACAATTGCCGATATGGGAGCTTATTACTTTGACCAATCAGTATCAGTAACAAACTTTATTTTTGGAAACACTAATTGTACTTTGCTAAAACAGAATTACCCAAATCCATTCAATCCGTCAGGTGCCGGACGCAGTCCATCCACAACAATTTTATATGATATACAAACTGATTGTAAAGTAAATATTTCGATTTTAAACGTCAAAGGTCAGTTAGTAAAAACCTTGATCAATAACTTCCAAACCACTGGGGATTATGCTGTTCTATGGAATGGAAAAGATGAAGAAGGAGAATTCGTCCCATCAGGTATATATTTTTATAAATTAGATATTAATGGAGAGACAAAAGCAATTAAAAAATGCTTGCTACTTAAATAAAAGAATTAATTTTGTGAATTGCTAAAGGTTTATCAGTGAAGCATTTACTTACCTTTTTGTTATCTTTCAAAAATTTTTATAGTCAATTTAACTTAAATAATTTGACCAATTTAACACAGATTTTTTTTTGGTAAAGCAAATCAGAGGTTAATTTTTTTATCTAATTTTCTTTCATAATTAGATCTCGATTTTAAATCTAAACCAGAAGTGGGTGTATGCATAACAGACTGAAAACTAAGTTTTTAGGTTTCGAGGTCAAATCGCCGCTTGTTTTACCTGCCGGCATTATGGATATGTCGTTTTCCGGTTTGGATATTTCTGCAAAAAATGGTGCTGGAATTGTTACCAGTAAATCTCTAACCTTGGAGCAACGCTCCGGGTATAAAGGTCCGGTTGTTGCAGAATTTGAAAGCGGATTATTGAATGCTATGGGTTTGTGCAATCCCGGCATTGTAGATGGGCTTGCTGAGGTCAACGAATTTAAAGAACGCTCCGATACACCTGTTATTGTGAGCGTTTTTGCTACTAATGTAGATGACTTTCTTGAGCTAACAAATCATGTTAACAAATCCAGAGGGGATTTTCTTGAACTGAATCTTTCCTGCCCCAATGTTTATGATGAATTTGGGATTCCTTTAGCTTCTTCAAAAGATGAAGTATTTAAAATTGTTAAAGCTGTAAAAAGAGTTTCCAAGCTTCCTGTCATTGCAAAACTTTCACCAAATGTTTTAAGCATCACTGAGATTGCTCTTGCTGCTGAGGAAGCAGGCGCTGATGCACTTTGCCTGATAAATACTGTTGGTCCAGGAATGCTTATTGATACGAAAATGGTAAAACCAGTTCTCTTTAATAAATTCGGTGGATTGTCCGGTCCCTGTATTAAACCGATAGCTTTAAAACTTATCTATCAAGCATATTCTGCAGTTGATATTCCAATTATCGGAATGGGTGGAGTTTGCACCGGCGAAGATGCAATTGAAATGATAATGGCTGGTGCTACTTTGATTGGTGTGGGAACAGCAGTGCATTTTAGAGGAATTGAAGTGTTCAATAAAATAAATGAAGAAATAATTCAATTCATGGATGAGAATGGGTTTAATGAGTTGAGTGAGATTCCAAAGTTGGAGAAATTGAAATGAACCTTCCGAACGGTTAAAGCGAGTGAAATATTCAGGAGCAAAATTGGATAAGCGGATAACTTTGAAAATATCAAAAATAGAAGACGAAACTAAAGATATAAAAACTTTCACATTCAATCATAAACTCAATGCCAAGCCTGGTCAGTTCATTATGTTAACGGATTTTGAAGGTGGAGAAAAGCCCTTCTCAATTTCTGATTGTTCTGAAAATGAATTTTCCATCACTGTAAAAAAGATAGGTGAATTTACATCTCGTCTTTTCCAAAAAGGAGTAGGTGATTATATGTCTGTACGAGGAGCTTTCGGTTCCTCTTTTTTTGTATCTAATGGAAAGGTCTTGTTGGTGGGAGGAGGTTATGGTTCTCCACCACTGTATTTTCTAGCAAAAAAATTATTAAAAGCAGGTGCTAATATAGCTGTAGTGAACGGAGCACAAACTAAAGATGACCTTGTATTTTGTGATAGATTTAGTAAATTAGGTATAAAATATCAAAACATTACAGAAGCGGGTTGTCTTGGCAGGAAAGGAACATCGGTTGATCTGGCAAAAGGAGCTTTAACAAAGGAAAAGTTCGATTTCATCTATGCTGCCGGACCGGAAATGATGATGAAAGCTTTACAAGGAGTAATTGGAGAGGTCGACTATGAATTCCTTTTTGAGCGTTATATGAAATGCGCAATAGGTATCTGCGGGAATTGCACGATGGATCCTTTGGGAATTCGGCTTTGCGTGGAAGGTCCGGTTCTTCCTAAAAAGATAATAGAACAGCTTACGGAATTTGGAAAATATCGTCGGGATGCAAGCGGGAAAAGGATAAGATATTGAAAATTGAATATTGTAAATTGAATATTTTACCACAGAGAGCACCAGCCTTCACTATGCTTCGGCTTGGTAGGCAGAGAGCACAGAGTAAAAATAAATTGTATTTGCGAGTTTTTTTTTGCTCGTTACCAAACTCTGTTTGGTTACGCAATGTTAATGAGAAACTCAGTTTCGCACTCAATTATGTTCCCAAAGAGACTTTGGGAACAAGCCTAAGAGCACAGAATAAACGGCCTTTGCGAGTATTCTCCCATATAATTTCTAACAAAGTAATCTCATTTGTTAAATTGAGAGTGATTCCATGAAAATACTTTTAAAAAATTGTAAACTGATTCAAGGATTATCGAACATCATCATTGAAGATGATAAAATAATTCAAATAATCCCTTGTTCCCATCAGGCAACTGCCGGATGGGAACACAAAACATTCCCAAGCAGGGGCTTGGGAACGAGTTTTGATGGTGACTTCGACCAAATTATCAATATCAAAGGTAACCTCGTAATTCCCGGAGTAATTGATCCACATGTACACATTCGTGATCTGGAACAATCTTATAAAGAAGACTGGCAATCTGCATCTGAATCATCTTTAGCTGGGGGAATAACCACTATTTTCGATATGCCAAATACAATTCCTTCAACCATAAATTTAGAAAATCTGAATTTAAAAAGAAAAGCTGCTGAAAAAGCACTTGTAAATTATAAATTCTTTCTCGGGGCTACAAATAGCAATTTTACAGAGATCGGAAAAATACTAAAATCAGATCCATCAGATATTGCAGGAATAAAAATATTTCTTGCAGGTTCAAGCTCAAATGATGTTATCGAAAAAAGTAAAATAGAAGAAGTTTTTAAAATCGCAAAAAAATATGATAAAGTGGTTGCCATTCACACAGAACTGCAGGAATGTTTGGATAAATGGAATTCCAAAATTAAGGAAAAAACAATTCTAAACCATAATAAAATCAGGAATCGAGAATGTGCAATAAGCGGAACTGAATTAGTTCTCAAACTTGCTGAAAAGATTCGGAATAAACTTTATATCGCTCATATTTCAACTGCTGAAGAAATTGAATTAATCAGAAAATATAAAAATAACAACCGGATTTTCTGCGAAGTAACTCCACATCATCTGCTTTTAAATGAGTCGATTTTAGAGAAAGTCGGAAATTTCGGGAAAGTGAATCCACCACTACGGTCTGAAAAAGACAACGAAGCCCTATGGAAAGCGATAAATGATGGAACTGTCGGTACAATCGGAACTGACCATGCACCTCATACATTGGAAGAAAAACAACAGGAATATTCTCAAGCTCCTTCGGGTTTTCCCGGTCTGGAAACAGGTTTGCATCTTCTTCTGAATGAAGTAAATAAGGGAAACCTGACGCTTGAAAAACTGATTAAACTCACAAGTAAAAACGCTGCAAAGATTTTTGATTTGAAAAAACGAGGAGAAATAAAAGTTGGGAATTATGCAGATTTAACTGTAATCGATATGAATAAAAAGTGGAAAATTGATGCATCGAAGTTCAAATCGAAAGCAAAATATTCACCTTTTGACGGAATGGAGATTCAAGGGGAAGTTATTATAACAATAGTAAATGGAAAAGTAGAATTTTTCTGCTCGTTACCAAACTTTTAACCTGTTGAATAACAGGTCCGTTTGGTCACGCAACGTTAATGCGAAACTCAGTTTCGCTTCCAATTGTGTTCCCAAAGAGACTTTGGGAACAAGGAGAAAGGAGATATTTAAATGACAAAAGAACAATTTGTTCTGGAATTGCAAAGAATCGGAGCGATAAAGTTCGGGAGTTTCACACTCAAAAGTGGTCTGGTTTCACCATTCTATTTTGATCTGCGAGATATGATCTCTTTTCCTGAGCTTCTGGATGGAGTTGCAGACTTACTTGTAGAAAAGATCAAAGATATGGAATTCGATGTATTAACGGGGATTCCATACACAGCACTTCCAATCGCATCACTTGTTGCTGCCAAACTGAAAAAACCGCTTATCTACATGCGAAAGGAAGAAAAAGTTTATGGAACAGGCAAAAACGTTATCGGTAAATTCGAAAAAGGAGCAAAATGCCTTGTTATCGATGACCTTATCACAACTGGGGCGAGTAAGATCGAGACTGCTGAAGGACTTGAAAAAGAGGGCGTGGTGGTTAAAGATTTCATTGTGGTTATCGACCGAAGTGCAAATGGTAAAGAAGAACTGGGAAAATACGGATACAACCTTCACAGTTTGATAACACTCGATGAGATCGTTTCCCTGCTGAGAAACGAGAATCTAATAACAGAAGAAAAAGTAGAAGAGGTTAATAATTTTACCGCAAGCATTTCCAGACCAAAAGAAGAAAAGAAGGAAATTTCGAATCCATTAACTAAAAA
>DAOVQH010000187.1 GCA_030628755.1 Candidatus Cloacimonadota bacterium
CCAGCAGTTCGCTAAAATGATCTCCCATCAGATCCACAACATTATCAACAAGTTTATAAAGGAAAGGTCCTTTCATATTTAGAAGTTTGCCATGTCGGGCAGCTCTTCGCAGAATTCTTCGTAAAACATAACCTCGACCTTCATTGGAAGGCATTCCACCATCAGCCAAAGCAAAAGTTAAAGCTCTAATATGGTCGGAAATAACTCGATGAGAAGTTCCATCGTAATTTAACACTGAAAACACTGAAGACACCGAATTTATTTTTTGATTATTTTGTGTCTTTTGTGCATCTTCGTGGCAATTGGTTTTGTATTGAACACCGGAAATATCAGATATTTTATTTATGATCGGCATAAAAAGATCTGTATGATAGTTTGAGTCTTTTTTCTGAAGAATTTGTACAATTCTCTCAAATCCTGCTCCTGTATCTACATACTTCTTAGAAAGTTGTGTTAGTTCCCCGTCTTCTCCCCGATTATACTGAATGAACACCAAATTCCAAAGTTCAAAGTATCTATGGCAATCTCCATTTAATTTGCATGTGTGATTCGGGTCATCCTTTAAATTGCAGAATTCCTTACCTCGATCAAAATGAATCTCGGAGCAGGGACCACAAGGGCCTGTTGCAGCCATTTCCCAGAAATTATCCTTATCTCCGTGATATTCAATATGAGCAGGATCAATGTCAGTTTCATTTTCCCAGAGTTCAAAAGCTTCTTTATCGGAATGATGAACTGTGGCATAAAGTTTATCTTTCGGTATTTTCCAGATTTCAGTCAGAAGTTCCCATGCCCAGGTTATTGCTTCCTTCTTATAATAATCACCGAAACTCCAGTTGCCCAGCATTTCAAAGAAAGTGTGATGATATCCATCTCTGCCAACTTCTTCCAGGTCGTTGTGCTTACCACCTGCACGAATACATTTCTGGCTGTTTACAACTCGAAGATAAGCAGGTTTTGTTTGTTCCAAAAATATATTCTTGAACTGGTTCATTCCAGCATTTGTGAAAAGAAGAGTCGGATCATCGATGGGAATTACCGGAGCAGATGTAACTGCTTTGTGTTGTTTCTTTACAAAAAATTCTATGAACTGTTTTCTGATTTCTTTACTGCTTAACATTTTATCCTCTTATCTACCGCGAATGAACGCGAATTAACGCAAATATTTTCTTCCCGCGAAATACACCCCATAAAATAAAAGAGATTTAACGGGGCAGGCGAAAATACGCGAATGTAACTTTCAAATTTTTTACTAAAGCTGAAGCGATAATTATATCAATAAAAAAGAAATATTACAAGAACTGAATCTCAACATCTTTTACTTTTTCAAAATCGTTATCCATTGTGACAACTTTTAATCCATAATGTTTAACTATGCAATATTGATAAATATCGTCAAAATCAAATTTCAGGTTTTTCCTGTATTTTGAAAGTTCATTATAAAGATTTATTGGTAATGAGAGAAGTTTAATAATGGGAATAATGTCTTGTATAAATTCCTGAAAAATGTCTTCTTTGTCGTATCTGAATAAGATTATACCAATTGAATGTAAAGAGAAATCAGTAATATTGAGATTTCCTATATTATTACCCAGGAAATTCTTACACTTATCCTTTTTATCGTGATTCAAAAGTATCTCTAAAAATATATTTGTATCTAATAAAAACATTATCTCCACTCCAGAACTTTATGTTGTAACTCCAGAGAAGTGAATTTCTCTTTTATTTCTGAAAGTCCTCCCGCCCATTTAAACCTGAATTTCTTGCTCTTGTTCTCTCTACTTTTGTATTTGTTTATTAGAAATTCTGTATAATCTAAAACTTCTCTCCTCAAATATTCAGGAAGTTTTTTTAAGTTCACATCTATTTCCATTTCATACATAAGTTTTTCCTCCTTTTTAAAATATTTAACAATTTTTTTTCAACTGCGAATTAACGATAATATTCATTTTCTATGACCTGTAAATCATTGTTTACTTTGATAAGCCATTGTTTTACTAATTCTAATGTAGCTTCTTCCATATAATTTTTCCTGATTCTGATGCTGGTTTGATTATTGTTCCTGAGATTGATTTATATTTTTGAATATAGCTTTTTGAAGCAATAATCAAATCAACATTATAATTGTAATCAAAAAATTTAAGAGCAAGAGAATTTCTGACTTTATTTTTTTCTGTTCTTGTAAGTTCTTCTCTCAAAACAACTAAAAAATCTAAATCGCTATCTTTGTTGAAATCACCTGTTGCATACGAACCAAATAAAATAATCTCTTCAGGTGTAACTGTTTTTAAAATAATTTGCTTTATTTTTTCTATGTCATTTTTTGAATACATTACTAATTCCTTCATATTTTATTACATAAATTAATTTATTAAATAATTGAATGTGTGTAAAGAAAAAAATCTTCATAATTAAAACAGACATTTTGATTACACGAAATTAACTCTCAAATGCTTACCCAGAGCAGAAGCAATTTTCTCCAAAGTCGAGAATTTTATATCTCCCGAATGATTCTCGATTCTGGAAATAGCACTTTTTTTTGTATGGATTATTATTGCTAATTCCTCTTGAGTCAATCCTGCTTCTTTTCTTGCCTGTTTGAGCATTACACCCAATTTGAAGGCTTCAAAACCTTCGTCGTAATTTCTTGCAAATTCAGGATCTCTCTTTTTTCTTTCTGCTATGTATTTTTGAAGATCGCTCATTTGATTCCTAATCAATTTTATTAGATTTCACCTGCAATTTGAAGAATTTGATCATACAATTTATCATCAATATAAAATCCGTTCTTCATCAATTTATCTAATAATGGTTTTAAAAGAGAAATTATTCCTTTTTGTTTTGCTTTCAGGAGAATACCGAATGTTCCGGTTACAATTAATCCTAAATGTTCAGCATATTTTCTGGCAAGTAAATCATCTATAATGCACAAATTAGCTTGAATTTCATCGTAAAGAATCATTACTTCCACTTCTCCGATATGAAGACTTGTTCTAAAAAACTTTTTTGTTTGCTGATTACGAATTTCTTTTATTTTGATGAAATCATATTTCCTTATTTGTTCCTCACCAAGTTTAAGATCACCTTTAACCGAAATTTCATTTAAGACACCATTTGGAATAAACACTTTTCCATATAATTCTTTCAGAATTTCCAATTTATCAATAGATGCAAGAGCAATTAACGGTGTCGAATTAACAACTACTTTATGCATTTTTTAGATCTTGGAGTAATTCGTCATTATTCTCATATCTGAAAATAGAAACTTTAAAAGTTGCGAGAAGTTTTATAAATTCCTCTTCTTTCATTCCGGCTAAAAGAGCTGCTTGTCCGATCGATAATCTTTTTTCTTTATAATAATTTACGGCTGCTATTGTCTTTATCTCTTTGATAAATCTATCCTCTGATTCTCGTAAAGAGAAAAGTATTTCTTCCGGAAATTTCAGTTTAGCTATTTTTTCCATATCTTATTTCCTCCGATTTTTTATTCATACTTCTTTAATACTTCATCCAAATCTTTAACTTTTATGCGTTTTTGCTTATATTGTTCATATCGTTTCAATGCTTCCTGTTCCCATATTGATTCAATGTCGGGATCAGGTTTTTCTAAACTTGACATTAAACCTTCCTATAAATGCGCTCTTTCTACAGGTCGCAATTTTAAAGCTTCTTCTAAAAATGTTTTTTGGGATAACATTATTTTACCTCCTGAATTAATGATTACAAACTTTACTTATAAGTTTACTCGTCAATTTTTTTTTCGTCTGGATTTGATATAAATACAAAACTCGGTGTCTTTCGGTGTTCTCGGTGGTGAATTTTACATATACTGCAATCTATACAGATCGTAGTATAATCCTTCATTTGCAAGCAATTCCTGATGTGTGCCAACTTCTCTGATCTCACCTTTGTGAAGCACGATTATCCTGTCCACATTCTGAATAGTGGAAAGCCGATGAGCAATGATGATAGAAGTCCTATTTTCCATTAATTTCTTAAGAGCATCCTGTATCAAAATCTCTGTTTCGGTATCGATATTGGAAGTGGCTTCATCCAGCACAAAGATAGCCGGATCGTAGGCAAGCACACGGGCAAAGGCAATTAGTTGACGTTGACCAACAGAAAAAGTAGCTCCTCTTTCCATTACAGGTTCATAATATTTTTCCGGTAAACTTTCTATAAACCTGTGAACATTCACATATTCCGAAACCTGCTGCATTCTTTCATCAGAAATTTTTTCATTATTCAAAACAATATTGTCTTTTATTGTGCCTGAAAAAAGGAAAACATCCTGCTGAACAATGCCTATATTTCCACGTAATTCTTCCAAAGAATAGTCTGTAATATCTTTCCCGTCGATTATAATTCTTCCCTTCTGGAACGGATAAAGTCCAGAGATCAAACTGATGATCGATGTCTTCCCTGAACCTGTATGACCAACCAGTGCAACCTTTTCGCCGGCTTTTATCTTGAATGAAACACTTTTCAGAACTTCATCATTTTTATTGTATTGAAGGCACACATTCTTAAACTCGATCTCACCTTTAAACCTTTTTTCCTTCTTGCCTCGTAAGGAAGAATGACTGTATCGGGGTTTCCTTTTTCCATTCTCCTTTCCTCCGATTTTCCCTTCCTCCTTTTTCCTTTTTCCTTTTTCCTTTCCTCCGATTCTCCCTTCTTCCTTTCGATAATCTTCCACCGGTTTATCCATCAGGTCAAAGATCCGTTCCGCGCCAGCCATTCCTGCCTGAAGAATATTGAACTTCTCACTTAAATGATGAATGGGTTCAAAAAATCTATCTAAGTACCAGAGGAAAGCAATGAAAATTCCCAGCGAAAGTCTGTCTTGAAGTATCTGCACTCCACCATACCACAAAAGCACAGCAACAGCGATGTTACGGGTTGAATTGATCACCGGTCGGAAAAACGCAAAAAGCTTCAACATCGATCTTGCTGCTAAGTAGTATTCACCGTTAATTTGGGCAAATTCTTTTTTCTTTCGCTTATACTGATTGAACAACTGAATGATCTTAAAACCCGAAATATCTTCCGAAAGAGTTGCATTAATGTTGGCTAATTTTTTTCTAACCTTTCGGTAGATTACCCTGCTCTTTTTAATAAAGAAAACGAATAGAATTACTGTGAATGGTAAAATTGAAAAAGTAACAAGTGCCAGTTTCACATCATAAACCAGCATTGCTATCATAATGCCAAAAAGAACAAAACTTTCCTGGATGAGTTGTATCAACCCGTTCCCGAACATTTCATTCAAGGTGCCGATATCGTTCGTAACCCGTGTAACCAATCTTCCCACCGGATTTTTATCAAAGAAGGAAAGCGGCATTTTCTCGAGTCTAAGGAAAAGGTCTCG
>DAOVQH010000313.1 GCA_030628755.1 Candidatus Cloacimonadota bacterium
GGGTCATAAGCTAATCCAAATCCAAATTTATAAGAATTATTTTTATAACTGTTGGTTTCTTCCCATATCTCATAATAAGCATCGAAAGAAGCTTTATATTTCTCCAGAAACTTCCAGGTAATTCCACCGGATATCTTTTGAGGAATTTCAAATAAAAAGTCATCTGCTAAATCCAATGTGTCTGCATAAGGTGCATGACCATACTTAAATTTGGTTTCCCCCTCCAGTTTTGCAAATGAAGAATAAACTGCACCAAAAGAGATATTCCCATATTTTTTACTCATTCCCAGAGAAAATCCGGGATTTTTAAAGGTCTTTTCAATTTCATATTTCGCATCTGTGTAATCAATATCATCGAAATCAAGTTTCCAATATCTGATTCTATGTCCAATATAATAATTCAAAGCAATTCCGAAATTTATATAAGGATTTTTAAACGAATAAATTGCATCTGCTTTGTAAATATTGGAGCTTAATCGATTTATTTCAGTATATTCTAAAGTATCCCCGAAGCTGCTTTCCCAGGTTGTTATTCTTTCGTTTTCCAGATTCCCGGATGAGGTAGTATTGAAACTGAAAGCAAACCTGTGATTTCTGATGGGAACAGCAATTGTGAAATACGGGAAATATAAGCCATCATCTCTAAATTTGTTACCCTGATCATCTTTATACCACATATATCCCATTGAAACTGCAGTAGAAAATAAAACTTTATTGGTTGAAATTGAAATTGAAGGGTTGGTAAAATTCGGATTTATCCTGAAAAGGTCAGCAGAACCTGTTTCTCCCATTCCCAGTCCATAAACATCATTTCCATAATATTGAACAGGCATACCTTCAAACGAAAAAATCGAGTTCCCAAGAAGTGAGGTTGAAACAATAATCAGGATTATTAGAAATCTATATCGCATTAATTCTCCTATCTTAGTAAAAAATTAACTTAATTATTACAAAAAAAATTAATATTCTTTTCTTTGTCAATTTTAAGTTGGAAAGATATTAAGAATATGTTCAGCCACTAAGAACACCCCGATACAGTCGTTCCTCCTTACGGGGCAGGCGAATTGCCACGAAGGATATAATTGGACACTCCTTTCGAAGCTTCCGCTTCGGAGGGAACAAAAAGTAGTTATCCGTGCACATCCGTGAAAATCTGTGAGCTAATGAGCTTGTTGAAAGAAATATAGATATGGAAAGATATAAAAATATGGGTAGCAAGATTGTTCAACCACCAAGACACAAAGATACGGTCGTTCCTCCTTACCCCGATACATTCATTCTTCCTTACGGGGGCAGGCGGAGCAGGCAAATGGACACTAAGAAGAAAAATATGAGTTGCGGGGTGCGAGTTGCGGGAAAAAAAAGAATTCCAGGGTTGATAAGACCAGGGAATTCTTTCAAATTTATTGTGGGTTGTCACCCATCCTGCAACTGAATAACTCGGCAAGTTAGATTTTGCTGCTTCTTAACCTTGACCTTACGGATGGTTGATCCGGCAGCTGACGGAGAAACTATGTTCAGAACTTTCCGAATCTTAACAGGAAGAAATCCTTTGACTGAAGCTTCGGAAAGGTAGGATCACATTCCGAAGCCTTCATTCATACAATCTGAAGTACGAGGATTCGGAAGGTTGGATAGTTTGGAGTTTTCTGGAATAAAGGAGATAAAGCATCATTGAATACAATGGAGTTTAGTGAGATTGAAATTGAAGGTCAGAAATATTTTATGAGAAGTAAGCATGATTCATTAGCTTCAAAGATGTTTGCTGTTTTACGAATCAAACAGCCTTCTAATCTTTTATCTGAGGAGCAAATTATAGAGTATATAGAAAAGTTCAGAAATTAATCGCTTAATAAAATTGAATATTTTTCAGCTGTAGGAACAATTTTCGCAATTTAGAAAATTGAAATGCTCTGTTGATGCATGTTTGACTATAGTTAGGTGTCAAAGGTAGGAAAAAAAAGGAAAGATTGGGATTGATGAGTAGCCTTTCTAAAAAACTCCTAAAAAACTCGAGTCGCGCTCTGCAAGCACGACTCGGGTTTTTTGCTTGATGAATCAGGACTTAACTCAAGTTTTCAAAATTTGACAGGCAGGTCTTACACTTGACCCGTCTGTTCGCCGAGGCTGACCGATACTAATTTAACTAATTATAAGTGCTAATCAAAAATGGGGGGTTTTGTTGTGGATAAATATACAGTTCGAAATATATATTCCCTGTTCTGCCTGGTGGGCACGTCCAATTTGAATAACTTGGGTTTTGTCCTTTTTCATTTCCCCAAGCGCTTATTCTTATCCAATCTTTGTTAAAAAGAGCTGTAATAAAATAGAATCCATTATCATTTTCAAACTTACCATCTTGCCCAAATCCCATCCATCTGCCAACAGTTATTCTCGCATTAGCTGTACTTGTGCCAAAACCGGGGTTACCATTACCTCCACCAGCCATACCAGCAGGTGTTTTATAAAAAGCTATTGCTTGTGCAGCAAATGCTATCAAGTCAGCTTTAATTGCGTTCCGATTTGAACTTACCGATTGTGTACTGAACATGGTAATACCAACAGCTACTGCTACGCCTATGATAATTACGCTCAATACTATGAGTAACACCTGTTGTGTTCCCATTTTTTCTCCTTTACCCCGTTTGCGGGGATTTTGTTATTTTTTATTTACTACTTAAATAAAAAAAAGGACGCAACTTCCAATTACGCCCTGTTCTGAGGTATCGCAATACCCGACAACCAAGACATAAGAAAGTGCGTCCACGAGGGACGCATCCTTCTTACTAGTTCTGGTTGTCTTAAAATTTGCGATTTTCAGAACAGAACAAATAAAATGATGCAAAATAAAATATTATAAAAGCTAAGTCATAATTTCGTTTTCCTTCTAAAAAAATAGATTAACAAATTCAGAATAATTTTCATTAATTAA
>DAOVQH010000205.1 GCA_030628755.1 Candidatus Cloacimonadota bacterium
AAGAATATTATCGCAGATTATATTGTATTCATCTTCTCCATCATTATTTGTATCAGAGGGGAAAATAGGTTGTGAAGGAATGTTTTCATATGAAATTGTTACCCCAAAATTATCTTCCCAGGTTTCATTGATTCTGGAAAAGAAATTAATTCCATTTTCGGAAATTACCGGGAAAGTTGGAAAACTATAAGAACTTCCAACAGAACCTATTGCCAAAAGAGAATCAAATTCTGCGATTTTTTCGGTTCTATCAAAAAGTTGTGTCCCAAATTTGAAGGACATATTTCTCTCAATACCCAGTTCAATTGAGTAACTACTGATATCATATATTGAGAATACGGATGGATTTCCTGTGTTTGTTATTAAAGCAGGTTCGGTTACAGCTGAGAGAGATTCGTTGAAAATAGTACCAATAAACTCAATTTCACCACTTGAATTTACAATTGTTTTATCATCCCACTTAATAAAATATCCTTCTTCATCGATGATAGGCATATATTTGAAATATGGCTCGTAAGCGGTTCCATACCAGTACATGGAATAGGGATTCCCAATATCGTCGATGTTATCTGCTTCTATAATTTTTACTGCTCTGCGAGAATGGTAAATGTTAACAGTATTATTTTCAAAGTTGTTGTTTTCTTCCAATATGTTTTCATCTATATGCCAGATTAGAAGTCCACCACCATAATCATTCCCATCTTCATCAGGCCATCCGGGATGAAGGTAATCGTATTCATAATTATTACTATTGTCCGGATTCGGCGGAGGATACGTAGGATACAGAATAATTCTTTGGTCTTCCGTTGTCCAGATGTATGTTCCACCATCACCGTCAGGATCGACCTGTCGATTTTCAATTAGAATGTACTCCGTATCATTCAAAGGAACTTTAATGAAATAAGCGGAGGAATCGGTGATTGAAGAAGCTTCGAATATTTTTTCTGCCGGTAATACTGTAATATTTTCATCGAAATTAAAGTCAGAGATATCCTTCAAAATACCACGTGCTCTGTAATTGTCTTCAAAAGCCAGAGTGCGTGACCACACACCAGGGAAACCTGGGATCACGCCTTCCATGTAATAAACTATATCTGGCTCGTTATTCCCTGTTTCATCATATCCGAAACCAAGTAATATTGAACCACCACTATCCATAATATCAAAATATCCAACCTGAGGTGTGTTATTTCTTGTATTATACAGATCAACAAAGCCAATCGAGTGCCCGAATTCATGAACCATTACAGCATTGATAACTCCATAATTGTAAACTTCCGGAATTAAACCATCATTAAATTCCTGAATATCCTGAGTAATTGTTTCAGGGATGTTACAAGCATGATCGATAATAATACCGTCATCAACAATTGCTTCCTTACCTTCGCCCACTTTTATAAAGAAAGAAGGAATATCTGCTGGAGTATCACCAAAAATATCATGTTGCCAATCTGCTCCAGCATGGATAAACATAAAGTGTTCATACTGGCTGAAATTTATGTTTTCATCTTCATCAGCTTTTGTAAAGGCATCCAGGAAGTATTCTTCAAAGCGTGAAATCATCAGGTCCGGATCAGCGCCTGGAGGATTATAATAGCTCATTTCATGTGGCAATTCATAAGCCTGAAAAGTACTATCTGATGATTGCGGAAAAACATCGATTTCGACTTCAAAAGAACCGTAACTTACAGCAAGATAATAATATCTGAGTGCTTCCAACTGATTTAAAAAGTATTCATAATCATGAGGAGGTTTTCCAAAAGTAATAGGATAATTCCCTGGGTCTTGCACAAATTTTCCATTGCCTGTAGTTTGTGGGTCATTATCTTCCTGGAATTCGATAAGAAGAACTAGTAATTTATTTGCATCTCTACTATTTAGATCGATTGTTCTGGTTCCGGAAAGATATTTTTCAATAGGATGGACTCTTTTCTCTGATTTAAGAGGATATTTTTCTTTCTGAACGTATATTTTTTTCGCGTAAGATAATTTTGGGACAATAAGCCCTATAACTATCAGAGCTGATAGTAAAAGTTGTTTCATAGAATGATTAGAATTCAACTTTTATAGAAAGAATCTGGTTGTAATCCTGTAAACCGCCACCAGGCTGGAACGCATAATCAATATTGATCAGATATTCCTTGGAAAGCGTATAGTGAAATCCAGCTCCAAATGAGAATCCTGTAATTTCACCTTCTCTGTCTGCAATGTAACCTGTTCTTAAGGAAAGAAGATTTAAATATACGTACTCAACTCCCATGTTCCAAATGATTTCCCGGACCTCTATAGAATTAATAAAATTATTAAAGGAAGCAAAATCATCGATTTTATTCCCTGCATCATCTGTGCGATTACCGAAATCATCTGTCCAGGCAGTAAACATTCTCTTAAATACTGGATCATCATTTGCTAATACTTTATTCATATCAAGATTGACAGTAAATTTGTTCAGTTCGGATTCCAAAACTTTGTAAGAAAATCCCATTCTCCAGTTCATTGGGAGAGGGTCTGCTTGAGATTCATTTATATAAGTTATGTTGGGACCGATATTCTGGAAATTGAAACCGAAATCAAGCTTTTCAACAGGAATGCTGTATTTTGAAAGTCTAGCTTTTCTCAGACCTGTAATTGATGCAACACCATTATAAAGAGATAGAGCTCCATTATATGGAGATACAAGAATCTGGCCAAAATCGACACCTTTGTGTTTTAAACCGAGATCAAATGCATAGCTCATTCCTTGACCCTTTACACCTTGTTCAGTCTCACTTGGTCCTTCAGGAGCAAGGTCACTGAAGATAAATTTAAAGGTTAAACCAGTTCCGGTTTTATGACTTAATTGATATCCATAAGTTATTGCTGCTGCAAGATCATAACTTTCGAAAGTACTAATGACTTCTCCATCCTCACTTGTTTGGTCCTGTTTTCCATAAGTCATATATGTTGCGTTAATACCGATGTTCCCAAGATCTTCAACGTATTTATTCCCGGCAATATGAAAGTAATACATATCATTAAAAACTTCACCAAACCAGTTTGAATACACACTGGCGAATTGAGTTTTTCTGTTAAATGCCATTGCACCGGGATTCCAGTAACCAGCAAATCCATCGTCTACTTGAGCAACATAAGCCTGCCCCATTGCGCTAGCTCTTGAGCTTGGTTCAATTAATAGGAATATAACAGCTGAATTTGAGATAGCATTAGCTGTAAATGGAACCATAAAAGCTATAGTAAGGGCAAGTGCGATAATTTTAGATTTCATTGTTTTTCCTCCAGATAATAACGTTTTTGGTGAATATCAAAAAATAAATTGTTGCTCTAGCAATTATGAATAAAAAACCCCCATAATCTTTTTATGGTGCCGAAGGCCGGACTCGAACCGGCATGAGTAAAAAACTCGGTGGATTTTGAGTCCACTGCGTCTACCAATTTCACCACTTCGGCGTAGGCTGAGTATCAAAAAAATACCTATTTCTAGTGTCAAGCCTTTTTTAGTGTATAAAAAATATTAAAGTAGTAGTATAAATAGTAATCTATAAATGATAAAAAATAAATTGAAAAAGGAGTTTCCAAAAATAGGAAACCCCTTTCAATTCTTGAACTTATTATTATAGAAGAAATTAATACATTCCCGGCATTCCGCCACCACCCGGCATAGGTGGTATGTTTTCTTTTTCAGGGATATCGGTTATAATACATTCTGTAGTTACAAATAATCCTGCGATACTGGTTGCGTTTTGAACAGCACTGCGAACAACTTTTGCCGGGTCTATAATACCGGATTTAAAGAGGTCTTCAAACTTATTTGTGTCTGCATTATATCCGAAATGAATATCATCTGAAGCTTTAATCCTTTCAACAATAATGGCACCTTCTTCACCAGCATTTGCTGCAATGAAATATGTTGGCTTGGAAAGAGCAGATTTAAGGATTTCAGCTCCAACTTTTTCTTCATGAGAATCAAGTTTAAGCTTATCAATAGCTCTTGCAGCATATATCAGAGTAACACCACCACCTGTAACAATACCTTCTTCAACTGCTGCACGTGTTGCATGAAGAGCATCATCTACTCGAGCTTTCTTTTCCTTCATTTCTGTTTCTGTAGCTGCACCAATTTTAATTACTGCTACACCACTGCTGAGTTTAGCCAATCTTTCCTGGAGTTTTTCTTTATCATAATCAGATGTAGTTTCTTCGATTTGAGCTTTAATCTGTTTAATCCTACCTTCAAGGTCTTCCTTTTTACCAGCACCTTCTCTTATAGTTGTGTTTTCTTTATCAATGATCACTTTTTTAGCAGTACCAAGGTCAGTAAGTTTAGTTGAGTCTAGTTTTCGTCCCAGTTCTTCTGAAATTACCGAACCACCAGTAAGAATTGCAATGTCTTCCATCATAGCTTTTCTTCTGTCGCCAAAGCCTGGAGCCTTAACTGCAGCTACGCTTAGGGTTCCGCGAAGTTTATTGACTACAAGTGTTGCCAGAGCTTCACCTTCAATATCTTCAGCTATTATAAGGAAAGGTTTACCTGTTTGAGCCACTTCCTGTAAAATTGGAAGAAGGTCTTTCATTACACTGATTTTCTTATCGAAAAGTAAGATATAAGTGTCTTCAAATTCGGTTATCATCTTATCAGCATCTGTAATGAAGTAAGGTGAAAGATATCCACGGTCGAATTGCATACCTTCAACTTGCTCAAGAATAGTATCAATAGATTTGGCTTCCTCTACATTGATAATACCTTCATTACCCACAGCCTTCATAGCATCAGCAATAAGTTTACCGATCTCCATATCATTGTTGGCAGAGATAGAAGCAATTTGAGCAATTTCATTTGAGTCTTTGACTTCTTTGCTAAGTTGTTCAATTTTTTTCACCACTGCTTTTGATGCTTTTTCAATTCCTCTCCTAAGATACATAGGATTGACA
>DAOVQH010000090.1 GCA_030628755.1 Candidatus Cloacimonadota bacterium
CTTTATTCACAAAGATTTGGTTTATTTCTTGTTCATTATTCCGATAATCAATCTTTCTTAAAATTAAATAGATTCCCGCGTCAGATTCAAGTATTTTACCTCTGAAAACCATTCCACCCGAGTCGAGTTTGCTCGCAAACCCGACTCGAGTGGAAGTCTTAGTTCCTTGTATGATCTTATTAGCAATAAGCTCAGAAATTTTATTACCGAATCCGGAAACAAAACCGGTATTTTCAAATTCAAATGGATAAATAATGAATTTCATTTTTTGGTTATCCATCATCGGCAAGATCAATTCATCAGCTAATTCATCCATTGATTTTGGTGTAGTTCCAGATAGAATGGTAAGTTTCTTTTCTATTTCGCTTTTTGAGGGAAGTTCTTCAGTTCTTATATCATTTTGCCATTTGTTCAAAAAGAGATAGATCTTCAAATAATCGTTCAGGTTTTCGGATTGTGAGATACAATTTCCATATTGTTTAATTGCTTCTTTCGGATTGGAAGAATAAAGTGATTCTGCAAGTTTGAATTTTTCTGAAATTTCTTTGATGGAGTTTTCGATTTTAAACTTAAAGGAATTCTTCATATCAGCAGCAGGAATGCCGATCATCACATAATACATTTTTCCATCTTTTTCTTTTTTCAGGATTTTGTAATTCATAACTTCCAGGTCGGTTTTAACTTTTGCTTCACTGAGAAAATATTCGGTAACTTTTGTGTTTTCTTCCAGTTCTTCTTCTGAAACACGGTTAATGGTTTCACCGGAAACCCGGCAGGAAATTATCGATGCAGCATCTTTAAGGGCAAGATTTTTTGCTTGTGTTTCTGCTGCTGCGATATTTCCATCCACAATTACAGCAGAACCTTTTCCAATGAAATAATCCGGATATTTATCTGCAAAGTTGTTTGTGTACCATTTGGGAATTGAAAATAATGTGATAGAAAATGTTAATAAAACAATTAGTAAGATTTTTGTTTTCATGATTTTGAACTCCTTTATTTCTCACCCGAGTCGAGTTTATGAGCAAACCCGACTCGGGTGAGAAACGATTTGAATTATTCCACTGATCTCACGAGACGAAAACCACTGTGGCTACTGTAAGTAGGATAGTTGCCACTCTCACTCGTCACGTTGCAGTACTTGCCTGCATCAAGCCAACTGTTTCCATGCATAATATAGTATGAATCTTTTGGATGATAACACCATTCCGACGCATTACCATTCATATCGTAAATGCCCAATTCATTAGGTTTTTTTCTGCCCACTGGATGAGTTCTTCCACCAGAATTTTCATCATACCAACCTACTTCATCAAAATTATTGGAACCAGAGTATTTGTAGTCTTCGACTCCATTCAGACTAACAGAGCGTCTTTTGTTTCCACCTCGAGCGGCATATTCCCATTCTGAATTAGTAGGTAGTCGTCCACCTTTACATTTGCAATAAGCATTAGCATCATCCCAACTTATATGTATTACAGGATGATTATAATTTGCTAAGGGTCTCTTATTACCTTTTACATCGCATTTCCAAGTTACTCCATTTATTTCTTCAATACCACAATCCCAGATACTGCTGTAACCACTTTTCTCAGCATCTGTTTTATAACTTGTCGCATCAATGAATTCTTTAAATTCAGCAACTGTTACTTCATACGTCCCTATATAAAAATCGCTGACATACACTTCGTGCACAGGTTTTTCGTCATCATCTCCATCGTTGCTTCCCATCATAAATGTACCGCCTTTTACGAAGACCAAATTGTCGAAACCCGAGTCGAGTTGAGAATCCAACCCGACTCGAGTTTCTGGTTCTGTTGTTTTAGGCGCACAGCTCATACAAAAATAGAAATCGTCTAAAAGAGAAGAAGAAAGCCAAGGTTTTTGTTTACCATTTGTTTCACTAAAAACGGATTTTGCAACCTCTTTGAAAGCGTCTTCGATCTTCATATCGGTTTTCATTTTAGCGATCAGGTTTTTTGTGTAAGGGCTGTTTCTACCTGTTCCATCAATAGCTACTTTTCCAGGTCCGGTGGAATAGGCAATGAAAGTTCCTACTTTATCTGTAGAAATCTGAGCAAGTCCTCTACTTGTGCTTCTGAAACCTTTAAAGGGGTTATCACGGCAGGCATCGAGAATAATTATATTTAATCTTGCTTTTTCTAATTTAGTAATGATCCGGTTCAATTCCACAGCTTCATAACGCACATCGTTCGCTTCATCGATATTTGCATTTAGAGGTATAAGGTAATTTATTCCGTCAACCTGCAATCCGTGTCCGCTATAATAGAAAAGAGCGACATCACTCGAAGTAATCATATTTTCAAAGGTTTCTGCCGATTCTTCCAATTCTCTTTTGTTAAGGTTAGTTCTTTTGATAACTTCAAAATCCAGCTCTCTCAAAGTAGCGGCAATATCATTGGCATCATTTACCGGATTTCTTAAAGGAACTCCCTTATAATCGCTATTTCCAATTACAAGAGCGAATCTGTTTTGCTGGCAAAAAATAGTAGTTAATAAAAATGAAAAAATTAAAATAAAAATAATTTTCCTTTTCATGATTTTTGCTCCTCTTTTTATTTAATATTTAAAATTTAATATTGAATATTTGATGTCAAGCTCGATATTGATTTTTCAATCTTCAATCTTAAATATTAAATATTCAATTATAACAACCAAATCGGCAAATAGGTTATTTTATCATTTATGCTAAATTTTCCATCATAAACGACATAAGCTCTATTTGTCCCAGGATATATCGTCATAAATTTCTTTAGATGATTAACATTTGGTTTCCTTGATTTTACTTCTAATGGGACTAATTGGCTTCCCTTTTTTATTATAAAATCCACTTCTTTCCCATTTTTGGTTCGCCAGAAATGAATTTCTTCTCCGATTCCGATTTCTTTATAGATCTCGTTGAAAACAAAATTTTCCAGAACAGCACCTTTGTCCGACCTTTCTTCAGGATGTTGAAATTGTTGAAGTAAAAAATTCCTCAAACCGATATCGATGAAAAAGATTTTTGACATTTTTTTTATCTCATTAACCTTGTTGCTGTGGAAGGGAGAAACAGTTGATATAATAAAAGTGCTTTCCAATATCTGGATATATTTTCGACAGTTGTAATGTGAGAGCTTAATATCATTACTAATCCCATTTATATTCAGCAGCGAACTGCATGAAAGAGCTAATCGTTTTACTAACTTATTGAATCCGATAATGTCATCCACAAGGTTAAGACTTTGGATATCTTTGGTCAAATATGTATTTGTGATTTCTTCTAGGAAGGCAAGCTTTTTCCTTTCCGATGTAGCAAGAGTTACTTCAGGATATCCTCCAAACCGCAGGTATTCATAGAATAATTCTCTGATTTCATTGTGATATGTAGAAAGGGGATCTTCCGTATAATCCTGGAAATTCCGATTAATAAGTTTACTCCATTTATCATATCCTTTGAAAAGAAGGAATTCCGAAAAGTCGAGCGGATAAAGATAGAATACAAATTTTCTCCCAACCAATGAATCGCTGAACTGTAATTTTATCTGTGCAGCAGAAGAACCGCTTAATATTAATTTGAAGCTTTCCGAATGATGATCCACTAAAACTTTAATAAATGGAGCGAAATCTTTTAGATGCTGAACTTCATCTATCATAATTACATTTTTACAATCGATGTTTCCGCCTGACTGCACAAACCTGTTAATAAAATATTCTGTTCCATGAGAAAAAGTTTCTAAATCTGATACTCGCTCTAAATCATAATAGTATATTGGCTGATTAGAAATATTTTTTTTAAGTAACTTTAAAAGCGTTGTTTTCCCTGCTCCCCTGGGTCCAAGTATAAAAATAGCTTGTGGATCAGTAAGAAAAGGTATAATCTCTTTTTCTAATTTTCTATTAAACATAAAATTCTCTTTCATCAATTCTTGAACTATTTTTAATTTGATTTAAAAAAAGTCAAAACTTTTTTCAACTGCATTGAAAATATTGTGTTTATCACCAGAGTCGTGTGCTTGCTTTATTTTCCGAAGCTTCTACTAAAGGAATTCTCTCCGGCAACTGCCGGATTCGTAAAGTTTCCATTTTCACATTTCTTTCTTAACCTTACGAATCTATAAACTTCAGAAATTTTACCTCGAGTCGTCGTCCTTCGTCCTTACGACTCGAAATCCCTTTCTACCAACCTTCCGAATCCTCTTACATCTGAAAATTTGTATGAAGGCTTCGGAATGTGATATTTCTCTAAGTTATAACGACTCCCATCCCCACAGTGAAATAATAAAAAGAGATTTCACGTGGTAAACTAACCCTTCCCTCTGTCGAAGGGGAAGGGAACTGCCTGCAGCAAAAGGAGATAGATTCTTCCCCTAAATAGGTCAGGGCTGTGTCCGGCGGAGACGGAAGTTAGAGGGGGTTGAAAAAATATCGAGCATTTCATCAGTTTTCACACAAGCTGGAGAGTTTTGGAATAAGAGGATTTTTTCTCCATTCAACTTTTAAACTTTTACTTAATTCATAGAAGAACTTAGTACCTTTTTATTACGAAAAATTTCAGGTCATTCTTTTTAAGTTTCTTCATCGCCTTTTTTAATTTAGAATCCTTTTCAAATGGACCGACAGCTACAACATATAGTTTTTGATTATCTTTGATCTTTGAAAAAACAATGAAATCATATCCGATTTTTTTTACTTTCTCACCGAGTTTTTCTGCGTTTTCTTCAGAAACAAAGGCACCAACTTGAAGATATATTTTCAGGTCTTCCCCTGTTGCAGCTTTGGTTTCCTGTTTAGGCTCGGTTTGACGGTATGTGTTAATTTTAGCCAGATCAATGTTGATTTTGTTCCCTTTTATTAAATTGAAAATCCTATCTTCTGCAAGATAGCTATATTGGTGATAGGGAAAGTCCTGCTTCAGCTTCTTATAACAGATCAATGCATCTTCATATTTTTTCATTGATTCCTTGCATATTCCCATTTTGTAATGTAATAGAGGGATATTGTTGTTTATGTATTTTGATGTTCGCAGTGTTTCCAGCGTATTGAAAGCACGTTTATACATTTTCTGGTTGATATATGCTTCAGCTATAATAAAATATGCAACTTCGATCTTTTCATACTCGTTTGAATCCGAGATATAGATTTGTGCGGAGACGATTGCAAGTTGATATTTATCTGCTTTTAAATATGCTTTTGCTAACCAATATTGTTTATCAACGATTTCAGGAAGGTGGATCTCTTTTAATTGTTCAATTGCCTTTTCATAATCTCTATCCAGTATGTTTAATTTTGCTAATTCCAGAAGTGATAATTGACCGTGATATGAATCTGGATAATCTTTTGTTATTTTTTCAAAGGATTTTATTAATTCTGATTTTTTAGTTTGGGATTTTGCTTTTTTAAAACTTTTTTCCTGCCTGTATTCATCAACAGTTTTTAATTCAATTTCTTCTAAAGTTTGTGAATATAATCCAATTGTTACAAAAAATAGTAGAACCATAATAAAAATTTTCATAGTCATTTACCTGAGATTTTTTTCCTTACTATTCCATTTAATGGAATCCTATTTTCCAAGTCAATTTTAATAATTGTATTTGGTTTTGTATATGAAATAGGCAAACCTTCTTCATCGAAAATATTATTAACTTTGATGGTCAAATCATCTTGCCTGTCTGGGAAAATTATCTCTATTTTTTCCCCAAGATTGAATTTAGCACGAACTGAAATAAATATTGAGTTTTCTTTTGTTTTAATTATTTCACCGATAAATTGATATTCACGGATATAAGAAGAGGAATTATAAAATTGTGTTGTAGTGGAATCAAACTTATCAAAAAAACCTTGAGTATAATGCCTATGACTGACTTTGTTCAATTCTTCTTTAAGATCAGAGGGTATATCTTTTTCTGCTGAGAGCAGATTTAGTGCTTCTTTGTAAGTGCGAGTTACGTTTGCAACATAGTAAAGGCTTTTCATCCGTCCTTCGATTTTCACACTGTTAATACCAGCTGCCATAATTTCTAAAAGCCTATCAATCAGACAAAGGTCTTTGGAATTCAAGATATAAGAGCCATATTTATCTTCTTCGATCTGGAAATATTCACCTGGTCGAGTTTGCTCTATTAAATGATATTCCCATCTACAGGGTTGGGTACAGTATCCGCGATTTGCGCTTCTGTTATTCAGAAATGAGCTTAACAGACATCTGCCAGAATAGGACATGCACATAGCACCATGAATGAACATCTCCAGTTCGATTCCAGGAACTTTTTCCCTGATTTTTCTAATTTCGGAGATGGTTAGTTCGCGAGCCAGAATAACCCTTTTTGCTCCCTGTTTAAACCAGAATTCTGCAGATTTCCAGGAAGTAATATTTGCTTGTGTACTGACATGAACAGGCAGTTCGGGGATATATTCTTTTGCTAAAGCAAAGATAGCAGGATCTGAAACTATAACAGCATCCACTTTTATTTTCTGAAGGAATTTTAAGTAGGGCGGGATTTTTTCTAAGTCGGAATTGTGAGCGAAGATATTTACAGCAACGTAAATCTTTTTTTTATTATTGTGGCAGAAATTGACTGCTTCTTTCAGTTCCTCATAAGAAAGATTTAAGCATTTTGCTCGTAAACCAAACTTTCTTCCTGCAGTATAAACTGCATCAGCTCCATAGTGAATTGCATATTTCAGTTTTTTTATATTTCCTGCTGGTGAAAGCAATTCCATCAACGACTCATTACCCTCAAGAGTTCAGCATTATTTTTTGTTGCCAGCATTTTAGATTTAAGCATTTCAATTCCCTTATATGGACTCATACCTTTAAGGAATTGTCTTAACACAAACATTCTCTGAACTTCTTCTTTGGAGAGAAGCAGTTCTTCACGTCTGGTTGCAGATTTAACAAGGTCAACTGCAGGATACATTCTTAAATCACTTATTGTGCGGTCTAAAACCAGTTCCATATTGCCTGTACCCTTGAACTCTTCAAAAATAACCTGATCCATTCTACTGCCTGTATCAACCAGAGCTGTAGCAATGATGGTTAAGCTACCTCTTTCAAGTGTGTTTCTTGCTGCTCCAAAAAACTTTTTGGGTCTGTGAAGAGACCCGGCATCCAAACCACCTGATAATACTCTGCCACTGGAAGGTTGAGCCATGTTATATGCTCTAGCCAGACGGGTTATGCTATCGAGCATAATTACAACATCCTTTCCAAGTTCAACCATTCTTTTTGCTTTTTCGATAGCCATTTCTGCAACCTGGATATGATTGCGAGGTTGTTCATCAAAAGTTGAACTTACAACTTCAGAATTTCTCGGGATAAGAATATTCTTCATTTCAGTAACTTCTTCGGGACGCTCGTCTACCAAAAGTACGATTACATAAACTCCAGAATGATTTGTTAAAATCGCATTTGCAACCTTCTGGAGTATTACTGTTTTCCCGCTATAGGGAGGAGCAACAATTAATCCTCTTTGTCCTTTTCCAATGGGGGTGAAAAGGTTTATGATGCGTGTTGAGATATCCTTTTGTTCAGTTTCAAGATTCAACCTTTCTTCTGGGTAATAAGGAGTAAGTTTGTCAAAATACTTTATTTCTCGAATAATCAGTGGTGACTCATAATTAACAGAATCCACTCTAATTAGAGCGAAATATTTTTCTTCATCTTTTGGGGCTCTTGCAGGTCCTGAAACAATGTGCCCTTTTTTCAATCCAAATCTTTTTATCTGGGAACTGGAAACGTAAATATCATTTCTCCCAGGTGTATAATCATTTTTCAGAAAACGAAGAAATCCATATCCGTCTTCGACTATTTCCAAACATCCTGATACAAAAGCAAGCCCCTCCTGAGTAGATTTCATTTCGAATATCTTTTGGATCAACTCATTCTTTTTTAAACCTTTTATATCCTCGATATCCAGTTCTTTTGCAAGCTTGGAAAGTTTAACCATAGTCATTTCAAAAAGTTCTAATTGATTATTTTCCATAATTGCTCCTTACAATTGTAAATTTATATGATTTTTTTATTAGTAACGTTGCTAAAAATCTTTATTACATAGGTAGTGTCAAGCAATTTAAAATTAGAATAATTATTATAATTTTTTTTAAGTATTTAAATGTAATAAAATTCTTGACATAAAATTATAAATTATCAATTTATAAATTTGATAATTTAGAAAAAAAATTGGAGGTTAAATTATGAAAAAGATTTGTTTATTTTTAATTTTTGGACTAATCATTGCTATATGTTATGCAACCACAATTTATGACATCCAATACACTACGAAC